>NZ_JBFRSD010000017.1:0-45336 GCF_041473395.1 Vibrio sp. 10N.222.55.C6 | reverse complement strand
GTAGAAAATGACGGGAGAAACACCGGTTTTGTCCAAAACCTTCACAGGCTGAATTTTTACCTATGGCACTTTCTAACTCGAAAGTGCCCTTTTCTGCGTTAACGTAATTACTCAGTAGCAGATCACGCTACTGAAATCACCGTACTTTTTCTTATATGCCAAAAGTGTTAAAAAGATAAGAGAACATCGAATGATGCTCTCTTAAATATCGGGGAGAGTACAGCTAAATAGTAAACACATTTCAGACGCGAATGAGTGTATACAAAAAGGCCGCAATCAGCGGCCTAGTTTAAAATCTACTAATTCAAAGTTAAAGCATCAATTTGAAGCTCTTTAAGTGTGAGATGAAGCTTGGGAGTCTCTGCTTTTGTAAGCAAGCTAAGAACTCATCTTGGCTCATTGGTGGCCTTTTTAATGAAGCTCTTTGTTGCTGAGCAGCCTTAACGCATGCGCTACTGTCCAATTCGAACATATCACACAGGAACTCGTCTGGATGTATTGCTGTTAGACCTAAAGGCTCGAGTTCGCAAGAAGGAAAGTCTTTTAGGTTGAACGTAATGATAGACTCAGCCTGACCTTTAATGGCGGCAGCTACAACATGTCTATCATCAACATCGGGTAAAGTAAGGCCATCAATTAAAGACTCATACCCTTCAATCAAGCAGTCTGGAACATTTGCGTTCATTAACTGTCGAGTTCTTTGCAGTTGTTCTGCATTTAGCTCTGGCCTATTTTTCAGTAGATTTCGAGTCCATTCATCATGTATCTGTTCTGTCCATCGCGCTCTAAACAGGCCAGTATTGGCCAAGTACATTAGGTAGCTTCGGAGTGGAGCTGGGTACATTACACATGCGTCTAGAATTACCGTATATGACGCCATTAATATCCCATATCCATTTCTTGGTCTAATGCAGATAGTTCAGCAAGAGCAGCTAGTCTGTTCTCTTCTAGGCAGTTCTTGTACTCCATAAGATCAGTATAAGCTACCTTTCTACGGTTGCCAGTACGGCTAAACGGAATATCACCTGAATCAAGAAGCTTAATGAAAGTAGGACGAGACATGTTTAGCATATCAGCACCTTCTTGCGTTGTGAGTTCCGCATGAATAGGTGTGATGCTAACAGAGTTGCCTTGACCTAATTGAGTAAGCATCTCGATCATCATATTTAATGCGCTTGCTGGAATAGTTACTTCGTGAGTCTTACCAGACTTATCGACAACGTTAATCCTTTGAGCTTCACCATTAATTTCTATAACGGCTGACAACTCTTGGCTACCAAGCTTAGCCAGTGCCATTTCTTCAGCGCTTGGCAATTTTGTAGCAGTATTCATCGTGTTTCTCTCTAGTTTTTAGTTTCTGATGTCATGGTATACAAATCTTCTCACCATGACATTATCCGAAATATTCGAAAAAAGTCAACATTCGAAATATTCGAAAGAAAGAGAGTGTCACATTATCGTTGGACTTAGTGCTCATAGGCGGCCTAGTTCAAGGTCTATCAACGCATGCTTAACTATCTTTAATCATAGTACTTCAATATGTAGTGTATGAGAGGAATTGGTCAGCCAGATGTAGGCTAGCTGAATGATTATAATATTAGAAGTAATTCGAAAGGTCAGAGTGTTCTATGATTCATAACTCGGAATTGTCCGAAGATTAGTTTCAGTTATATCTGTCATGTTAAAGCATGCGGCAATCGTTTACGCCTCGTTATTCATTCGTAACTTGCCATCTTTCTTGTTGTGCCTGTGAAGTTGTCTGATACTTCGATACGTTTCATTTCGATGTTCATGGTGGGTTCGATTTTTTTAAGACGTGCTATATCACTGGCGATTCGTTTACAGCCTAAAAACAAGATGCCATCGAGTGGTGTTATGACATCTCCAGCCTTGAGGCAATCAACGAGGGAGGTGGCAGAGAGTGGTGTTTTTGTCCCAGCAACGTAGCGGGTTGCCACAAACTCATTCGTATAGTGGATTTCTCTTGGTAACATTTGTTCGCTTTTGGCGTAAATCATTCCGCTTTGTTTACCATTAATAACTCGATGCTCTTTATACACTCGTGTTTCCTCGCCTATGGTGGCCATAGCTTGTGGTGCGCGTGTGATGAATAAGCGAAAAGGTAGATCTTCACTTGTGATGTAATCGACAAGGTTAAACGCTAATCTTGCTCTCGCGATCTCTCCGAGTGGTTTGTCACGACAGATTTGTAGAACCTGATCCCATTGGCTGGTCAGTCGAGTGCTTTCTTTATCGCTTCTAACTTTAACCTTGAGAATATCGTAGTGAATTATCTTTTCCATGGTTAATTTGGCCTTCCGTTTTGCTTGCTTCGTTAAATTCCAACCTAACATTATTTTTTATAACAAATTAAAGCAGTTATCCACAAAGTTGGGGCGTAACCTGTCTAAAACCTTCGTCGGTTGAGTTTATGCTCATGGTACCAAATAGATCGAAATCACCTAAAAATGCCGATAATTGTTTTCAAATTGAAGTAAAAAGCGCCAATTATAAAACTTATCGCGACACTAAGAGGCGGGTATATTCGTTGACTTCTAAAAGAGCCCAATGATGGTTACTTTGCAATTGGAGTAGATTACCGCCAGTGCTCCTTGAATCGAAAATTAGAGCAACTGCCATTGATTTCTTGAGAGGTCATGGGGGTTGGTTAATCTCTGCACCCTCGTTAGGGTACCAATAGGCGGATACCTACTTATAAGCTCTCATCCTATCCAAATTCACGAGTTGTGATCTGATTTAACTTTTTGGTGAAATTACCTCTGTTAATCCCTAAAACCCTAGCAGCCTTAGACTGATTACCGCGCGTATGAGTTATCAACTCAGTAAACAATATTTCAAACACAGCAGGAGTCACCCAAGACATATCAGGGCTAACTGATTGTTTATCAAACCATGTCGGTTCCAGTTCTGCTCGGATAAGTTTTTTTAAATGGTCTTTGTTGATTGGGGTTAGTTGGTCATTCATAGAAGTTGAAGGTCATTAAGGAACTTTATCATTCTGACAAATTTACCATGAAATCGCCTTGAAATCAGCCGACGCGGGAAAATACGAATACGATGGATAACTGTCCAGCGCAATAAGCAACGAGGACATTTTTAATCATAAGCTCAAAGCCATTCGTTTCTAAAAACACTCGACCAATCCCTGTCCGGTGATGCCCATCATCAACATAAAGCTCACCATCTCTATTACACAGAGACCAATTTCGCTTTTCTTCTTAAAAAGAGTAATCAGGATTGCTTTGAAGGTTTCGAGCATAACGCTGACCACATTCGAGACCGTGAGGATTATCAGCGCAAGGAAATAAACCACCCAAGTTTTGCCAGCATGTCGGGGCTCTAGACCCCCACCCCGTCGGAGAGGTGAACATCCGTGACTTACCTTCGGCATGCGTAAATTTTTTTCATATCAGAGCCCTACACCGCAATACCATTAGCCAACAACCGTTCAATTGTTGGCCAGCTCATCTGCATACGCAGGTAATTACCTAAAAAAGCACTGCATTTCACTCTCAAGGAACCACGATGCCTAGACCTAAACGCGCGTCCGGCAACCACTTTACCCGTGGCGGACAAATTACTTTTCACTCCATTCGGATGTTCTTTCAAGTCAACAATACCTTAGTCTACGCCGCCATTTGGTCGGTGATAGCGCTCACTGGCGTTCTTACCTGGCTACGCGCGCCCGATAACGCCTTTTGGTCTGTGTTCTACTACTGGCGCAATCATATCTATGCCAGCTTTGGGCACAATCTTAACAGCGAAGTCACGACGTTCTGGAGTGGAAAACGCTACGTTGGCACGCTCGCCTCCCAACTGGAAAATACCCAACTCATCAGCCTTTATGATGACGTCATTCGCCAAGCACAAATCAACTTCTTAATTGCCATCTGTATTGCCTTCGCTATTTTGATGCTCGCCATGAGTTTCTTTAAACGACAAGGCGAAAAGCAAAGTGAAGATTTCCACGTTCGAGGCTTTCAATACGCAGAACCCAAAGTGCTCACAAATGATTTGAAAAAACGGGCAAAGAAACTCAAAAGACAGGGTGTAGGCAACGGACGGATTTCTGATTTCAAAGTGGATGGGCTGGCCTTGTTTAAGCGTGAGTTTGAAGTTCAGCATATGCTCATCGACGGCACCACAGGGGCAGGTAAATCCGTCATGCTTCGTAAACTCCTGCGCTGGATACGTAAACGTGGGGATAAAGCCATTATTTATGATAAAGGCTGCACCTTTACCAGTAAGTTCTTTGACCCTAGCCAAGATACCTTACTCAACCCCTTCGATGAACGCTGCGCCAATTGGGATGTCTGGTGTGATGCTAAGGATGCCCCTGATTTTGAAAACATTGCGAACGCGCTTATCCCGCAACATGGTGAAGGTGATCCGTTCTGGGTTGATTCCGCACGGACTATCTTTTCTAGTGCGGCGTATCGCATGAGTAAAGATAATAAGCCCTGCTCGACCGCTCGATTGCTCAGCCTAATTTTAACCTCAGAGCTCGAAGCGTTGGGTAACTTCCTGCAAGGCACAGAGTCTGCTTCCCTAGTCTCCAAGGACATCAAAAAGACCGCCATCTCGATTAAGTCCGTTTTGGCCACTTACATTAAGAGTCTGCGCTTTTTAGATGGACTGGATGAAAAAGACGGTCAAGGTCAACCCAAACGCAAGCCGTTTTCCATCACCGCTTGGGTACAAGATGATAAACAAAAAGGCTTTTTATTCTTATCCAGTAACGCGCAGCAACACGCTTCACTGCGTCCTTTAATTTCAACTTGGCTTGCCATTGCCTCTAACGCTATTTTGGGACTCAAAGCCGATGAAGACCGCCGTATCTGGGTGATTATGGATGAGATGCCTAGTCTGCATAAACTGCCTGAGCTGGATAACATCATTTCAGAAGTGCGTAAGTTTGGGGGCTGTTATGTGATTGGTCTCCAGTCTTATGCGCAGCTCGTGAAAACCTACGGAAAAAATACCGCGGACGTTATTTTTGATTTACTCAACTCTCGCTTTTACTTTCGCGCCCCATCAGCGCAGATGGCGCAAATCTCATCCAAAGATTTGGGTGAGCAAGAGGTGGACGTCTCAAGAGAGAACATTTCTTACGGTGCAAATGCGTTGCGTGATGGGGTATCGATTGGTCACCAAACCGTCACCCGCCCTGTTGTCTCTAGCAGTGAAATCCAAGCCATGGATGATTTACAATGTTACCTTCGCGTACCAGGAAGCAGCTTTATCACTCAATTAGAGTTGCACTTTGATAAGATGCGAGATGTGACACCAGCCTTTATCAAACGTGAACACACCCTATCTCCAGCGATGATTAAAGCATACCAAGAAGCCGTTTACTGTGAGTGTGTTGCTCCAGGGCTTTTCCTTAGTGAAGAAGAGCGTAATGCTCTCTCAACCCGCCAATCAGAGCAATTTGACACTGCAGAAGAGATGAAGCTCGAGACAGCCCAAATCAAAGAAGCCACGCAAAGCAAAACGGTCAAAAATCTTGTCAATGATGATGCAGAAAATCTCAAATCAGACGGTCACTATCAAAAGCGCGCTCAACAAGATCTCGAAGAGTCGGCGATATCTCAAGATATCGGGATGGACGATATATCTGAATGATGAAAGGGAAAATAGCTAAATATTACCATGAGATGATAGAAGAGCAATTTATATAAATAATGAATAATTTAATATATAAGATTATTTTTAAGGCGTCTACTAAATAGGGGTAATTATATTTTCTATAAATCATAAACCACCTTAAATCTAACCTCAGTCAGAGTACAGGGTAAATTATAGAGAGGTCTTTATATGGAAAAGCAAAGAGAACGACGTCAATGGGGAACTTGGATAAAGAGTGTTTTCATCTTTTTTATCGGAGGGTTAATTTTTAGTTCACAAACCTATGCCCAAGGGAAAAAAACCTACACTTGGTTTATCAATAAGCCAAATAATGCAACCTCGTCAGCTCCTTCCTTGAAGGATCTAACTGTAAATGACATCTTGAGTGATGAAGATTACTTGAGTAAAAATACGAAAGAAAGACAGACTGGTATTCTCGTTGATGGGGTTATTCAACCTTGGGTTTATCATTGGGCTAGAATAGAAGATCGTCTAGATCCAGATACTGCCTTAAACAAGCTAAATCATCGTTATACCGCCCTAGTCCGTCCTAGGGCTACATTAGAAAGAATTCCTGACGCTATCACTAGCCCTGACCGTGTTCGATTTGATTATTGGGATTATCTTGAAGGAATGGTCTTTTGGGGAGGAAGCTCTCAAGAAGGCACAATTTTAGCCCCTGACCCTCAATGGATTGAAGAAGCTCATGTGAAAGGAGTCAAGATTTATGGCAGCGTCTTTTTGCCTAGTCTCTCCCATGGAGGAAATTTTCAAGATTGTCGAGATTTAGGGACAGTCAGTTTGATGACAAAGCTCATTGAATTGGCTGACGGACTGAATTTTGAAGGATGGTTTTTAAATGTTGAAAGTTTTTCTGGGGAGCAACAGCGAGAAACCTGTATTAATCAAATTGATTCAGCGCTAAGTGACAGTAGGATTACTACATTACAACAAGAAAAAAATATAGAATTTATAAAATATATTGGTTCAGAGGGCTATAGTGGTTGGATATCAGACGCCGATATTACTCCAAATGGCTTTATAGAACCAAGAATGAAAGCATCTCCTCATAGTAATGAAGTCGATTATTATCTCATTAGTGAATATGGTGCAGAAGCTTTAAACGAGATCAGAAATCCTGCTAAGTTCAATTCAAATAAGCAATATCTTATGTTTCCCAATGCTTCTTATTGGGGGCAGTTAGATCAGACAACTAAGTATACTATAAAAGTAGGTGCCCGAAACAATGCGGAACAAGTCGCCAAGCAATATTGGGAAGGAATGTTGGGTAACGATGAGCGTAAAGAATCAGAGGAGTATAATTGGAATGGTGTTTCTCAATATACTAAGAAGCGGAGTACAGATGCCCAGCTAGAACGTTTTCCTGTTCTTGCCTATCAGGATATTAATTTTCAAGGATCCTTGACCCATCTTAATTACGGAAGGTCTTCTGCTGAAGAGATAAATGCTATAGGAGAGATTTCGTCGATTAAGGTAGGGCCAAAAAGTTACGTTCGCTTATGTAAAAGTACTGATTATTCAAATTGTTTGACTGTATGGGGGCTGGATCTTGATTTTGTGGGCGAAGAAATGAACGATTCTATTGTCCATCTTGAGGTTGGTCCGCTTGAACTATACCCAGAAAATGTTGTTTTCTATACTGATCAGTACTTTCAAGGCCAAAAGTTGACTCTTGATCGAACTAACGCATTCTATGATACAACTGACATTTACGACAGGGCATTCTATCGATCAATTTCATCTTTGGTTGTGCCTCCAGGGAAAAAAGTACTCCTTTGTAATACAAGGACGGAAGACAGTTGTCAATTTCCCTATACTGGTACGGTAAAACTCGTAGCTGCCTCTGACAATGACGTCACACGTGGGGTTAAGATAATTGACCAACCGCAATTAACTTTAGCGACACTCTTTGCTCATCGAGACCAACAGCCTCCATTGTTTGAAATGCTCCAGCTTAACCATGTTTACAATGCTTCAGAGCTAGGGGATGTAGGTATTACTAGTTCTTCTCTTAGGTTGCACGATAAACAATATCAAGTGAAAGCTTGCCTTCAATCTAACCTAGGGGGCACATGTGATATCTACTATGCTGATAGTAATTATTTTGGTGATTTAAGAAATGACTCTTATCGCTCTTTTGTTATTGAAAAGCGTGATTTGAATAATGTTATAGGCCTCGCTTACATGGACCTTCAGTTACATGGACCTCAATATCCTTTGCTGACAGGGACGAATGAGAACTTCCCTGATATTTTTAGGGGAGGGATCTCTTCAATAAAGCTGCTCCTACCCGGCTATGAGTTTTCTTATTGCCTTACCGATAATCAACAAAATTTGGAATGTACTGGTTATAGGAGCAATGATTCTCTTGGTTTATCATCTGATTATGATGATAACAGAACCTTATCTATACGTATTCGTGAATAATTTTTTTAGGGTCAAGAAGGACTTTAAATTGAAATTTAAGGGATCCCAATAAGGTTAGCAATTTCGCCTTATATCCTCGCTCGATCGGGCGGGGATATAAGGCGTCAGTCGCGATAGCGGCTTAATCTGGTGTTAGGTGTTATTGGCTTTCTACATATGCTTTAAGAGTTTCTATTGTTGCCCCTCCTGCTGTACAAGCAAAGTAATATCGCGACCATAAGCAGCGCTTTTGCTTTGCCTTGTTAGGTGGGTATCCTGCAATCTAAGCATTCTTGATGATATGGATTTGAGGTTATTCACCATCACGCTAATTGACAACTTTGGCGGATATGATAACAAGACTAATAGGGAAAATTTGCAGAATGGAACGATCAAAACACTGCATTTTAATAACTTAAATTTCCAACGCTAGTACTACTTGGAGAGCCTCACCCACTCTTGCCTCACGTTGTTTCCCTCAATGGAGAGCACCAATGAAACCAAGATTCCGACACAAACGTCAACACAGTGCGCGATTAAAAAACTAAAACACCCACCATGATATGTCCCCTGAAAAACAACCCGAATCACTCTTTGTTCTCGATATGCTCGACGGCAACGACTGGTGACCCCTTGTACTCACTAATCCAGCTTACGCAACATAGAGGTTACACCCTAGAGCCTTATCATCACGATTAATCACTCAACCCCCGTCCCAAGCCTTGCCATTGCAAGGCTTTTTTACGTTCATTTATCAAGGAATTACCATGTCAAGTAAGACCATCTTGAATTCTGACCATTTACCGATATTAAAAAAACAATTACACACTATTCTCAATCAACTTACCGATGCTGAAATTATTTCAAACAGCCCAATTAAAAAAAACACATGGTTATCGATTTGTGCTCAAGCGATAGGTTATAGCGACTGGGACGACTTAAAAGCGCAGACAGTAACGCACCACGTCTCAGCCCATAACATTGTATTTAACCAAGTGTCCATTATCCCTTTTATTCAGAGCGTGAGGGTAAGTCTAGGAGAGCACATCGACAACATTGAAGGATTTGCCTGTGTCATTCTAAGGAACTTAACTCCCGAAGAGCGAAACGCCATGAACGGCAAGGAAGGTGATCTTCCACCCTTACCCAAAGCCCCGACGTCCTATACATTAGAACTAGGTCCCAATACTGTTTATGCTTCCGACCTTTTAGATTGGCTCTGGCCTACCACCAAAAATCACCAAGTGGCCCCTATAAATAATCACTATTTAGAGCACGTGAAAGAAAAGCGAATTAACTTGAGTAAGCCACAAGTAAAAAAGCGCTCATTAGATGTTTACCCGCGCTCTGGCATGTTAGTAAGGGACATCTTAGGACAACTGGTTTCAGAGGGGTATCTAGAATTCAACGACACGCAAACATGCGTATCTTTTACACAAAAAGGTTTCAATTATTTAAATGGAAAAATGACCAACGAATATGACTCTGAATGGAAAGGATGGTTTAAGGCGTTTGTAGCTCATATCAAAAAAATCCCATACCGATACATCAAAATAGATTGGACACCCTATATCTATTTATATTCACGTGGAATGTCCCCCATTGAGGCGGCAAAAAATCTTGAATGGTCAGAATGCTACACTCAAGCGCACTCTGAGATCCGCTCCGCTCTTAAACACCAACTCAACATCAACTTACCTCTGTATCCCAAAGAACGATACCTGCAATTTACGCCCAGAATATTTCTGACACCTGAGCTTACCAGCAACAAGGTAACAGACATTCATTTTGAATTTATAGGACCCGACTGGGCTAAACCAAACGGCAATCCAAAAACAAAGCGCTTTTGGCCAAACAAACGCTACGTGTCTGTTTATTTAGATACCTCCCCCAAAAGTCGAGGTTGGTATGCCGTCATTCCCGATGAGGTTGATTGCTTTCAAGTGAGCTACAAATGGACAAGCCGGTCCCATTCTTTTTCAAGCGTCACCCATCATATGACTTACCAGTTAGAGCCAAATATAGAGTGTGCTCAAGATTGGCTGTATGGCAATGAGTGCATGAAGCATTCTGATTCTTCGAAACCAGCAATGGCCGCCGATGAATATAGCTTTAACCGTCTAGAATGCCTGACTCATGGCAAGCATTTAACCAAGGAAGAAATAATAGCGTTAGACCGATTTAAAGCGGGCATTACGTCCATTCACATTGATGAAAATGGCGTCACCATTCACGAAGAAAGAACGTTAACCGCTAGCAATTCATTTGCTTGTGTTGGGATCATTTTGTAACCGCAGTAACAGCACCCACCACTCAATTCATCGCCATCATTGGTGATTGGCATTACACAAGGGAACACCGTCATGCTTTCTATCAGCCCTCTTAAATCCGCTTCTGGCGCTGCAAAGTACTACCTAAGCGAAGAAACCCCCAAAGACCTACCTGACGTCTCTTTAGAAAAAGATGCCGGTGATAACTATTACCTCAAAGAAAAAGACCAAGAAGAAAACACCTTCTGGCATGGCAAGCTGGCCATCGAAGCGGGACTGGCTGGCAAACCCGTAGAGCAAGCCACCTTAGAATCGGTCCTCTCAGGCAGTCTTGGTGATGAAACTATTAAAGGGAAAAGGGGGAAACACAAATCAGGCTTCGACCTGACGTTTTCTGCGCCTAAATCCATCAGTGTTCTCGCGCTTATTGGCGGGGACACCCGCCTAATAGAAGCGCATAACAACGCAGTGAAGTTCGCCTTAACAGAGCTTGAAAAAGACGTTGCACAAGTCAAAGTCACTCATAAGAAAGGCGTTCAAGAATACGAAAATACGGATTCGATGATATTTGCGGTCGTGCGCCACAAGACCAGCCGTGAAAACGACATGCAAGTGCACTCGCACGCTCTCGCAGCTAACATGACTCGAGACCAAGAAGGGGATTTACGCGCTTTATCAACCAGCTTAAAACAAAAAGGGGGCGTCATTAACGGCACAGGCGAGCGCATCTACAACTTCCAAAAATACTACGGTATCTTGTACCAGAGCCAATTAGCTAAGGAGGCAGAAACCCTCGGTTATTCCACGCGAGGCGTCGGCAACGGTCAGTTCGAAATCAGCGGTGTCCCTCAGCCTATTCTTGATGCATCGTCCACTCGCAAACAGCAAATTGATCAACGCACACTCGATTTAGGCTTTGACTCTCGCGCCGCGCGAGATGTCGCGACCCTCGACACTCGTAAAAGCAAAACCCACCAGAGTAACGACAACCTCAACAAACAGTGGCAAAGCACCGTAAAAGACCAAGGGTATGAACCCGCAGAGCTTGTCACCATGGCGCAACAAGTAAAAGAAGCGCAAAACACCCCACCACTTGGTGAAACCAAAGCCGCCATCAGCAGAGCCATTGACCATCTAGGGCAATACAGCACCGCGTTACACCTTGAAAAAATCATTGAACTCACCGCCTCAGAGTTCACCAAAGGCGGCGTGCAACTCAACGCCCTTGATATCAAAAAAGTCGCGGATGAAATGATTAAGCAGGGCGACTTGATAGGACTCAGTCACAAAGGGCAATACACCACCAAAGGCTTAATTGATAACGAACAAGCGCTTATCGACAGCACCCAAGGTCGTGCGCATCACATGCGCACCCACGTTGAATCCAGCACGCTCAACAAGCTCGCTATCTCTGAAAACCAGCAGCGTATACTGACCGACCTGTACCACTCCACCAAACAGTTCCACGTGGTCAATGTGCATGGCTCATCACAAGATATTGCGCAGCAACTACTCAATGTAGGTAATCACAGCGGTAAACGTGTCCAATTGGTCTCCCAAAGCGTGAAAGCCAAGGCTGATAGCATGGAGAGCGTACAGCGCAAAAGTCAAACACTCAGCGCTTGGGTTGGTCAGCTCTTTTCAGAAGAGCAGCGCCACACCACCCACAGCTTATTGCAAAGCGATACGCCGCTGACCAATAAAGATGTCTTGCTCATCGATGACGCCAATAAGATGAGCGCCAATGAATTGTTGGCCCTCACCGATAAAGCCAAACAATCGAGCAGTAAAGTGGTGATGCTTAACCGCGTATCAAGCCGTCAGGGATTTAAAGCCAATAACGCTATCTCGCTGTATCAAAAAGGCAATGTGGAGAGTCATTCTTGGGTTGGCAAGCGAGCCAGCAACACCAACGTAAAACTGCATGACAATGATACCGATAGGATAGCGCGGGTGTACGCCGACCTCCCCGATAAAGCCAACACGCAAGTGATTGCCACTTCCAGCGTCGAGCAGCGGCGGTTAACCGAAGCGATACGGGGCCAGCTCAAAAATACCGGCGCCCTCGCCAGACACGAAACCACCCTATTCACTCAAACCCCTCACCACCTCTCTAAAGCGCAACAACCCCTCGTTCAACACTACAAACCAGGCATGACACTCACCCATTGGGAGAAAAACAAACCTCAGAGTTTTGTCATCGCCAGTATCGACAAAGAGAGCAACACCATGACCGCACTCAGCAAACGCGATGGACAATCACACACCTTTGACCCGTCCAGTCGCGCCTTTAAGCACATGAAGATGCAAATCAATAAACCGCAAAGTCTCAATATCGCCCAAGGCGAACGCCTTCAAACGCTAGGCAAACACTTCCCTGCTGGCTTGGACGCGAACCAAAGCTACCTTGTCACTCACATTGACAAAGAAAGCCTCACGCTTGAGAGCAAAGGGGAAACGCAGCGCGTCAACTTAGAGAGCCTAAAAGACGCGCCGCTGCAATACGACTACGTTCATAGCGCCCACCATATTGAGCCAAAAGCCCATACTTTACTGTCAGGCAAAGCATTTACCCTATCTAAGCCCCTGATAAGCGACCTGACTGAAAAAATAGAGCGCCTTGATATCTTCACCGACAAACCAGACAAAGCCCAAAGCGCACTTGAAAAAGAGCAGGTCTCCCCGTCAGCCATTGAGCGTGTACTGCAGACGCAAAACGTCAACGACCGCTACCTAAACGACGCCACCCAAGATTTGCTAAAGCAGGATGTCAGTCAGGCACTGTCAGCACTAGCCAAAGCGCAAAACGCCCCACTCATCGAAAAAGCGGTCAGCTTTGCCCTGAACCACCTCTCAGAGCGAGAAGCGGCTTTTAGCCAAAAAGCCTTAGTAGTGGAAGCGGTGCGTTACGCCTTTGAAGAAGCCGGAGGCTCTATTACCAAAGAGCAGGTTGAAACAGAGCTGAATAAACGCAGCAACACCCTCTCTGCAGAGTACAGTGACGGCACACGCTGGACGACGCAAGCCGCGCTGGAGACTGAAAAGCGCATCTTACAAAACATCGATGATGGTAAAGGCCAACATCAACCTTTTGCAACGCCTAAGCAGGTGCAAGACTTTTTCGATACCAAGCCTCGCTTAACCCAAGGGCAAAAGGACGCCATCACCCTTATCTCAACCACCAAGGACAGCTTTGTGGCCATCCAAGGGTTAGCCGGTACAGGTAAGTCCACCATGCTTGAATCCAATATTGAACTTATCCAGTTAGTCAAAGAAGCCAGCCAGCAGCCAGAGCAAAGCGTCATCGGTCTTGCGCCCACTCACGCAGCGGTAGCAGAGCTCGAAAGCAAAGGCGTGAAAGCGCAAACCCTGGAAAGCTTGCTCTCTGACATCCGACAAGGCAATCGAGAAGCCAGTGACTATCAACACACCTTGTTCTTTCTCGATGAAAGCTCCATGGTCAGCAACAAGCAAGCCGATGAGTTCACAAAGCTGGTCAATGACAGTCAGTCCAAAACAGCCAAATTGGGCGATAAAGAGCAGCTTTTATCACTCAGTGCCGGTAAACCCTTTGAGCTGGCCATAAGCCAAGGCCGCATCGATACCGCTTACATGACCGATATGGTACGTCCACAAAATGACACCCTGCACAATGCACAGCAAAACACCATTGATAAACAGCCACTCAGCGCCCTAGATAAACTCCAGCAGCAAGCCCCTGATACTCAAAGCAACAGTCAACATGTCATTTCCACGTTGGATGAAAACGACAAAGACCGACGCAGAGCGCAGCTCACCGCCACAGAGAAGCTGCCCTACATGGTCGCCAAAGACTATTTAGAGCGCACCCCCGAAACGCGAGACAACACACTGATTATCGCGTACACCAACCAGGAGCGAGACACCATCACCGAACACATCCGTGTCGGTTTGATGAAACAGAGTGAGTTAGGCAAAGAGAACGTCGTCGCAACCCGGCTACGCTCAATCGGCGCCACGGGTGAAGAGCTCACTACCATGATGCCGTATCAAAAAGGCTTGATATTGAGCACCAGACCCGGTGAGTACGCGACAATCACTCACGTTGACTCAGAGCATGGCGTGGTGACACTTCAAGACGCAGCGACAGGTAAGACTAGGCCATTCTTACCGCGCAACCGTGACCACCGCTTCACCACCCTGTTCTCTACGTCAGAAAAACCACTCTCAACGGGCGATAAAATCATCACCCGTTTTACCGATAAAGAGCGCAGTATCAAAGCCAACGTGGAGTACCGCATCACGCAAGCGACTACAGACCGTGTTATCGCTCAATCTAAGACAGGACAAACACTCAACCTTAACCCTAATGCGCTTAAAGACGGGCACTGGGACTACGCTTACAGTCGAACCGCAGACATGGCGCAAGGGTCCACCTATCAACACGTCATTAGCGCGATACAAAGCAAAGGCGCACTGACCAACTTAAGACGCGCCGGTATCGATGTGACTCGTGCCAGTCAGCACATTCGGCTCTATACCGACAACACAAAACAATTGGTCAAAAGCTGGCTTTCTAAAGAGAGCCATAAAGCCAGTGCGATAGAAACCCTCAACCAAATTCCACCCAAAGACACCACCTACTTTAACCGTAATGCACTCCCTCATGAGGACGTCCGGTTCCAAAATAAAAGCGGTGACTTTGACTACAACACATTTAGGGAGCACATCAATACGCAGCTACCAAAATACACCGAAAGCCTCGCCATTCAGTTATTAGGCCAGCCGAATCAATCCAAATCAGACCGGGATTATTTAACCTTTGGTATTGGAAAATCGGCCATTAAAGTCACCTTAACTGGAGAGCATCGCGGGTATTTCAAAGACTACACCACAGGCGAAAAAGGCGCATTGATTAACCTAATCATGAGTCATAAGGAAATGAATTATAAAGCCGCGATGAATGAAGCGCACAAGATGATCAACGAACCGGAAAAATATCAACTGGAGGAAAACAGTAAACACGACAAATTACTGAGCACCACCCCAAGGCATATTGCGCAGTTTGAAGAACGGGCTAAGGATTATATCAATCAAAGCTTACCGATGGATAACACACTGGCCCAAACGTACTTAAACAAGCTCGGTGTCAATAACATTGAAAACAACCATGTAAAATTCCACCCGGCGGTCTATTCATCCGAAGATAGATCCCTTCACCCTGCAATGCTAACCAACATCCACAATAAAGAAGGCGAAACCAAAGCCATTGAAGTGACCTATTTAGACACTCAAGGAAATAAAGATACCTCCCTAGACATTAACCCAAGAACCCTAGGGACGAAATCCAAACAATTAACAAGATTCCATCAAGGGGAGAATTTAAACACCACCATCATCAGCACATCGATTGAACAATCGTTTCTAATTCGAGACCAAACCCAAGGACAGATTGATATTATTAACCTCAATCATAAGAACGACATTCAAAACATCTCTACCGATGAACTAAGACAGAACATCATTATTGTATTAAATCATGGCAATCACGATTTAAACCCGAACAACATTGAAAAAATCGTCGAGAACTTTAATGGCCGAGACATCCAATTCATGTCAAATGATAACCTTAAAGAGGACATCAAATCGTGCATTGATAAACTAGAGCGAGATAACAGTGCACATAACCTTGAATTAAGTGAGCCGCACACGTCTCATCAGGAGAGGGAATTAGACACCTTCAACTATAATGAGAAAACAGAACTCGACAGCCAATCATTCGACCACTTTGAGCCAAAAGAATATTCACCTCAACAAGAGATGGAATTTAATCAATCAGAGAAAGAGAGACATTGGGAAGACAGAGAAATCGACAGAGAGTTAGAGCGATAATAAGAGGGTAGCTGCTGCTACCCTTTTTTTTCGCCTGCAAGATAAGCATCCACTTTTTTATCCACATCAGCGGAAACCAAATTACGCATTTCTACTGCATCTTTTTTATTTTCATGGAACGCGACACCATCAAAACTTTGTGTGTGGGTTAAATTACCCGTCCCTTGGATCATCCTGATCCGTCGATACATCTCTTCCATCAACTCGCGGTTAGACGGCCGCTCATCTTCCTTATCGTTCAGTTTGATCCTCAATGCCAGCGTGAGAAGTTGCCTGACGGCTTCCGCATCACCTAACTTTTCTCTGTCTCTGAACACCTTAAAATCTTGCTCCAATTCACCCCGAATGTAACTCTGTACAGAAAAAGCTTTCGCCATAATCCCACCATCCTTTCTTAGATTTCCCTCTAAACAACACTTTACCTACATTACAATTAAATCACATGCTTGCAAAAAAGCTCACTATTTATCATTAAAAACATCGAGTTAATTGCTAATAAATCACTAGTACATCACTTCCACTTTAAACAAGCTCTCAGACCTTTCTCGAAAAGGGATTAAGTACAATTGATGCATTTATGATGTAAATCTACATTGGATTTCAGCGGCTAATTAGTTGAAATTTTGAAAATTTCCCCCCCAAAATATTCACTCTTCTATTTATATCATAAGTTATTGATTGTATTGTCTTTATGTTTAAAGCAGACAACCATTTAAATCGTTTTCGATTTAGCGTGGTGTGTGGTCACCAACTCAACTAACCAACAACTCAGAACGAATGATCTGAGTCCCTAATCAAAGCGACGGGAAAAACTGACAGCGAAAGACAAAAGCCGACCAGGTGGCGAATGAATCTGACGAACGAGGGATGCGGGGGATCTGGAAATTGAAGGAAGAAAGCAAGAGGAAAAGCTGAAGGCCTCGCACCATTATGGTGCAAGGCCTTTTATTGAACGTTCATCTTAAAATAAACCGATTGGACTTTTTGGATGTATATTTTTCTGGCGTTCTCGGTGCGTTTGGAAAAACCCGCATTATACGCGCCGACGCTGTTCCAGTTATAACCATGACTAGAAAAATTAGAACTTAATACCCACGCGCCAAGATGAACATTAAAGCAAGGATTATAGATGTTTGTTTCATTCACATTAAATTCGGATAGTCGATCAAACCAATGGGAATTAATTTGCATCAATCCAAAGTCACGACTAACCACCTCACCGACTCTATTTTTATTTTCATTGTACGCGTTCGGTTTTAAGCTGCTCTCTACCGTTGCAATGGATTTTAAAAGCTGTGGATCGACATTATAAAATCGCCCTGCCTCATCAAAGCAAAAAGCCCAACTGAAACACGGAGATAACAACGAAAGATAAAGTAATGGTTTCATCATAAAAAAGAGCCCTAATAATAGGACTCTCATTTTATGCCATCCCATTAAGATATCAATATTCACAAGGTAATAAAATTGTGGTCACGCTGCGGTCACGTTCAGTTATTATCCAAACCGATTGATCACAAATCGTATAATTCGATATCACTCTCTCGCCTGTTTTGGTTGCTTCGTCATTGGTGATTTTATCTTCAATGCAAGTCTCTCCCCAATCTCCACTTTGGTGACGCTGCAAATAAATCGACAAGTTAGCACCGACATGACTATCTAATAACTGCTCAATACCTTGCGTATAGACCACTTTACCCAACGAAAACGGCACGGCCGTACAAAAGTAATATTTTGCTTTCGTTTCTTCTCTATCTTGTGTAGCATTCAGAATGTTCATTAAATCTAACTCCGATGTAATTGAACATGCCTTGATATTTGAGACAGCAAATATCAAGGCGCTTTAATTTTCACGCTTAATAAACGTCTTCCGTTTTACGAATATGATTAAACACTTCATGAATTTCATCGTAAGTGATGCCATACCCTTCGAGCTTTTCCACACAATCACAAATATCATTGGTGTAGAAACACTCATGATTAAATAACTCACGACGAATGATCGCCTTTTTCCCGTTCTCTTTGATATCTTCGGCGATCCCTTCTTGAGCGATAGAATCCAAACGGATCATTAATTGCTTCGCGTTATCGGTGGGGCAAATTAACCCCATACCTAGCGACGCGTATTTCACGCCCTCTTTTTTTTCCTCATCGAACTGTTGATTAGAAAAAGCAAAGAACGCCCCTGCCTCATTAAAAGCCTGAGTTTGTTTGTCTTGAATATAGTGTGAGAGATATTTCATTATTTAAGTCTCCATTTTATAACTAAGGGGTATCAAGTCTTTATACTTCGATATATTGATGGCTATCTGTCACCCACCCCATGACGACAGCACGACTATTCAGCCCTACTTTATTCGTCTCAGTAATCACATGACCTCTCGCAATGCCTTGCCCCCAGTACGGCTTATTGAGTTCTGTTTCTGGGAATAAAACCGTCAGTTCTAGCCAAACACTGGAATGCCTGGCTCTTGCTTTTACATGAGCGGCAATCACGATAATATTTTCCACAGAGGTTGTTCCTGATAGGACAACATCACGACTTAGCCCTACTGGGTGCACGCGCTTAGAGATATCATTTTTTGGTGAGCTTTCGTGCTCCAGCGGCGAAACGCTGGTCACTGAATTTGAATTAGAGAGAGTTAGGTTTGAATTTTGTTGCGCCATGAGGATTTTCCTTTTGTTTGAGTATCACTTTTCGGAGCCGCTTGGCTGTCCGCTCTCTCACCATCGTTCTGCTTTGCAAGGGCGCGCAGCGTTCATTTACCCTTGCAAATCAGGTTGTGGGGAGAGACGGTTAACAGCCTGCGAGCCCGTAAATGATGCGAGTGAAAGGAAATCGGCGCATAAGAAAACAAGCCTTACTCGAACTTATTCAAAGGTAGGGAAAGCAACGAGGAGGTACGACGAGGCGTAGCGAACGCAGTGAGAGGAGTGCGTTCAGGATTGCAGCGATATCCTTTTAGATAGGGGCTGTAGAGAGGCACATCCTGGGGCGGCACGCAGTGACTCACCAGGGTGATGTCACTCTTAGGCCATAGATAAAAGATACAAGCGAAAAGCCTTGCCCGAAGGGTAACGCCCAAGTTAAGCCCTTATCACGACGCTGTGCTTCAAATCCGCTTTAAACTATCATCATAAAAAACTCGTCAATTAAGCCCTATCAGCCACGCAACCACAAATTGACATCAATACACTGCAATACAATCAAGCATCGAGTCAATGGGCCTACAGTCCTCCTGAGAGCCAGCTAGACGACCGCTTGCGGTCGAGCCTTTGGCTCAACTTCTTTTAGCGCGACCACAGCGTTCAAGGAAATCACCAAGGAAACTAAGGCCTCCAGGCTAAGAGGCATCTCATTCGGTTTTAATCGAATAAAGTAATGAGTCTTTTTGTCACAAAGACCGCGTTGGGCGTCAGTTTACGCACCCACGCTTTAGAGTATCGTGACCATTTAAAACCGTTACTTTTTAATTTTTTGCGCACCTCTTCGGCTGGAATACCGTCAAATGAAAACTTAATGCGGCCCTCTTCTTCGTACAGCTCCCAAGCCGTCCCCATTGCCTCGCCGTTACCCTGTAATGGCGCTTCGTTGTGCAACGCTTCCAAGTGCTCTAAACGCTTTCTAGTTGTTCGGATATTGGCATTACTATTCTGTAGTGCGTATGCATCAAAGCCAAACTTTCCAAAAAACTCACACGGGCGTAATAATTTTTTTGCTCTTTCTTCTGTCTGTCCGTGTGTATTAACCAAATATTCGATCTTGTCTTCCTCGGTCATATGACTAGAGCGAACGATCTTATTAACGGCTTTCATGAGTTCATGACTTTTAATCAAACCCTCGAGCTTTTTCTTCAATTTTTCAACCGCTTCTGGGTCGTCTGACGCGATACCGGCAGAGCCTACACTATCAGCGCGACGGCTCAGATATTCCGCTTTATCCTGAGCCTCTACGCTTTTACGCATGTTGGTATTGATGCTCTCCGCGTGTTTACGGTGCTTCGCTTCTGAATGGTGACCAACCAGGATTGGCTGACCGAACGGTAACATTTTCCCTAATGTACTCGCGGTATTAAATCGCTCATTAGAGACCGCTTCAGCTTTAGCGGCACGCTCTTCTAATCTATCGCGCTTCGCTTCTTGTCGCTCTTGATAGTCTCCCAGCGCTACCACTTTTCGGGTGTTATCTTGTGGTGGCGGTGTTGGCTTTTTCTCATCACTGTTAAGCGGGGAAAGATAACCGTCAATCAATGCCTTTGTCACTTGCTCAAACGTAAAGCGCACTTTAGACAAGCCCATCAATTTTGTCTCAGTCACAGCAGCGTAATAGTGGTTCAGCGTTGGGTGATCCGCATCAATATCATGTCTAAATCGCTCCAAGTCACCATTATCAAACTCGATATACATCATCGTCTTGGTGTAACCGTTATTGCGGCCCACTTCCATAGCTTCTTGACTTGCTTTTTTGTTGTAATCATCAAGGGTGTACGCATTGCCATCAGATAATAAATTGGATTCACTCCAATCAATAATCACTTGCTTCACAACGGCGGTCTTTTCCAGGTGTACGTATTGGTCGAACGGGGCAAGCTGCACCGGCTCTTTCACTTCTTCGGTGCCCTCCACTTCTGAGCATTCCCCCTCAATAATCGTGCTTTGCGGTTCCTCTCCATCCAAAGAGAATGTCATCACCACATCATTAGAAAAATGATAGATACAATCACAGACCTGCACTTTCACTAGAGCGCCTTCACGGATGGTTAATAAAATAACCATGTCGCTGTAGTTCTTTTCGTACCAATCCCAAAATTCGGATTTATCCATCGTGACAAGCTCATTACTTCTAAAGCAATCATCCATCCCCATTGACTGAGTTTTTAAGATCAACGTGTCAGCATATTCCAACAGCTTCGTAATTTTAGCCTTCGCATTTTTACGCAACTTATGACCAGAGAAGCGCTTCAAAAATTCATTCTTGGATGAGCCTGACGGCTCAAACGGGGATACGTTTGTCGCGGATTGAACGTTAGAAGCTGTTGATGGATTAAGGATTGAGTCTGTCATAAGTTTTTCCTTTGATTAATTTTCATTCCCGTTGTCGCCTGACTGCTCGACCCAAAATCACGGTTCATCAAAACAAGGGCGCGAAGCGTTCATATACCCTTGTTTTGGGGGTTCTGATTTGGGACGTTAAGCAGGAAGACCGCGACACGGTAATGAGAAATCAAAGGAAAAAGGACAGGCGAAAAACAAAATCCATCTTACAGATTCTTTCGTTCAGTCAGTGAAAGGAGTGAGGAGGCACGACGAGCGGCAACGAGGAAGAATGACGAGGCGCAGGCGTTCAGGATTGCAGCGATATCCTTTTAGATAGGGGCTGTAGAGAGGCACATCCTGGGGCGGCACGCAGTGACTCACCAAGGTGATGCCACTCTTAGGCCATAGATAAAAGATACAAGCGGAGAGCCTTTCCCGAAGGGTAACGCCCAACTCAAGCCCATATCACAACGCAACCTTAAATCTATTTCATCAAGAATGTTGAGGCTGAAAAATACGCACCTTACAAGGCAAAGTAAAAGCGCGGCCTTATGGTCTCGTTCTTACTTTGCTTGTACGGCTGGCGGTGCGACAATTGAAACGTTAAAGGCTTATGTAGAAAGTCCGGCGATATCAAGTTAAAGCTCTTCGAGCTTTACGCCTTATACCCCCGCCCGATCGGCAAGGGTTTACGGCAAAATGGCTAAATGCCATTAAGCTCTTTAGATTGAGAGGCTTCTGCAGCACTAGAATCCTCCCCCTTCTTTGCGTTGTTAAAGGATAAATTCAATCTTGGTCATTTTTTCGCTCTTACTTACTTCTAAGAGCGACGGATAGAGATTCACGCTCTCTTTCTGATAGAGACAAATCACTTTGTAATTGGGAGATCTGTCTTTGCAACTCAACCAACTGCCCTTGCGCGGAAGCTAATTGTTTACTGTCAGATTTAATCTCGTTCAACTCGCCAGTTAAGCGCTCTATTTCTGATTGACGGTTTTCTTCTTGAGTGCGTAACTGAACGACCGTTGTTCGCTCATTAGCCAGTTGGTTTAGCGTTTCAGTATGCTGCTCTTGTGTTTTTTCATGTTGAGCTTGCTCTATTTCTCTTTTCGCTTGATCGACAGTGAGTAGCTTAACCTGCTCTCGCAAACTTGCGCTTTCTTGCTCCGCTTTATCCGCTCGACGGTTAGCCGCGCCCACAAGACTCTCAGCTTCACTTTTTGCGTTAGTCACTAAAAGATCACATTTCTGCTCATTATCAGACATTGATTTGTCGGCTTCTTTCTTTACTTCTTCGCTCAATGCTATAGCTTCAGTTGCTTTTTGTTCGGCACTGTCCACACGCTCTAATGCTTTAGCCGCTTTATCATTGGCTTCATTAATGAGTTGAGCGGCTCTGGCCTCTGCCATTTCAATACGGTGCTGACTGTCTTTTTCTTTTTCTTCTAGTAGCTCTATAGCTTCATCTAACTGGGCTTTTTGGTCGGAAATCATTTGCTGAAGGCTCGCGGTTTTTCGCTCGACAACGCTTTGCATTTCATCCGCGAGCAATTCAGCGATCTTACTGCTGCCTAGCTCATCAGCCATTTTAATGACTTCTGCATTACGCTTGTCGTGAAAGTCACGTAGAAGCTTAGAGACGGTTTCTGTTTTACCACCGGTTACCTGCATAACATTACGAACTGAGGGTTTAGTACCTTGAGTTAGCATTGCTGTAGCAGCTTTTGATACTTGTTCAAAGGTCACGCCAGATTGTTCCGCCATTGTTCAACACTCCAAATAAACTTAACTGTACAAATTATAGCCCAACAGGAAACGGGTAACAACCGTTTCCATAAAATAACGTTTCCCATTTATACCTAAACAAATAACCAACTAGGCGTTTAATTCAGAATCACTTTTCCCTCTTACCTTAACGAGTTGATACTCTCTCACTAAAGCTATCATTCATTCCCATCGACTGAGTTTTTAAGATCAATGTGCCGGCATACTCCAACAACTTCGAGATTTGAGCCTTCGTTTTTTACGCAGTTGATAACCAGAGAAGCCTTTCAAATATTCATTTCGTTCAGTCAGTGAAAGGAGTGAGAAGGCACGACGAGCGGCAACGAGGAAGAATGACGAGGCGCAGGCGTTCAGGATTGCAGCGATATCCTTTTAGATAGGGGCTGTAGAGAGGCACATTTTGGGGCGGCACGCAGTGACTCACCAGGGTGATGCCACTCTTAGGCCATAGATGAAAGATACAAGCGGAGAGCCCAGCCCGAAAGGTAACGCCCAACTCAGGCCCCTATCACAACGCAGCACTTAAAATCAGCTTTAAACCGTCATAATAAAAAAACCGCCTATCAAACCCTATAAGGAAAAAATCCACAAAATGACACCATGACAAAGCATTAGAATCAAACACAGAGCAAATGGGCGTACTGTGGTACTAAGAGCCGGTTTGACGACCGCTTGCGGTCGAGCCTTTGGCTCAACCTCTTTTAGCGCAGAAACCCAAGCGTACACAGCAATCACGAGGTAAAAAAAATGCCTCTAGGATAAGAGGCATTTCAGAAAACATATTTGAACATTAAACGTTGATATGACTACCAACCCAAAACGCCGCACCGGCTACAGTCGCAATCATAGCGAAGGCAGTAACAATAATGAGGTTTTTAAGGGAACTCACTTCATTACGAACCCCCAGGACCTCATTCCGTACCCCTTGAATATCAGATTTCAGCTCATTACGAACCGCTTCAATTTTATCTGAAAGGTCATGACGAACCGCTTCGATCTTCTGATCGAGTTCTTTACGCGTATCATTTAACTGCTCTTGAGTGGCAGCATGAGCGGTTAGGTTGATCAGCTCTTCAACGCTTAATGTGACTTTGCTTGATTCAGACATAATAGAAACCTTATTTAATTGTCTTTAGTTTACTGCATTACGTTACCGAAGTCATTCACGCCAGAATAGGCGTGAATGAGAAACATTTTTCACTAACTAATGGCTATATCCAACCACGCTCCGCAAATGACACCACGTCTTCAAAAGACACCACGAAGTGATCGAGTACTCTAATATCAACCAAGGCTAACGCGTCGGTCAGTCGTCGAGTAATACGTCGATCGGCTTGACTGGGTGTGGCATCACCGCTGGGATGGTTATGATAAAAAATGACCGCGCTTGCATTTGTGGCCAGTGACTCCTTGACCACTTCACGCGGGTAAACGGATGCGGCGTCAATGGTGCCGTTAAAGGGGTCACACGACGATTCGGAAAATATTGTACGCTAAGAGCGTAACTTATTATTTTTATGGGAAAAAATCAGTTCATGTCCTTCTTTATTACAAAGTAAAGTCCTTATCGGACTGCTCCAGCTTTTTTGACCTTTGCGATCGTTGACCGACTACAGCCTAAAAGGTGTTGAATTTGAGACCAGCTTTTTCCCTCACTAAGTAAAAGTGCCACATTTTCTCGCAGTTGGAGGTCTGGTTTTCTTCCTTGATATTTACCCAAAGCTTTAGCTTTCTGTATTCCTTGTGCCTGTCTTTTACGTCGAGTTTCATAATCATCCCTGGCCATTGCCGCAGCGAGATCAATCATGAATTCAGTCAGCACTTTTGAAATCATCGAATTTTCCAAGTCACCGCTGAGAGCGGGATGAGTCATAGGTTGGTCAAGAACGACAATATGTAGACCAGCATCAATTAATTGATGCTTGAGCAGCTTCCACTGTTCGTATGGTAATCTAGACAGCCTGTCTACCTTTTCGATAAGCAAGACATCATTTTTATGTGAGTCATCTATTAGTCGTGAAAGTTCAGCTCTTTCTAGCTTTGAACCCGACTGGTTCTCAGTATAAAAGCTAGCGATACGAACACCTTTTTGTTCTGCAAATAGCTCCAAGTCGGCTTTTGCACGATTAGCATCCTGTTCATCTGTTGATGCTCTGAGGTAACCACGTATGAACACTTTCGTAATTCTAGTCTGTTATAGGTATGGTATTTGATAATAGTTCGCGTAGGGTGCAAAAACAATAATAAGCGAACCAACTTTGAAGATACATCACATGGTTTGCATAAGGTATACTCTATTAGAACCATTTATTGGTAAAATTTTAATATAGATTGCACTCTATATAGATTGCAGTCTATAATTTCTTCAAATATAAATTAAGCGTCAATTATGTGGACAATACTCAACCGACCACTCTTTGTTGATTGGTTTAAAACGTTAGATAGTAAAGACAAGGTTAGTGTCAGGGCATCCCTTGGATTACTACAAGAAAGAGGCCCTACTCTACCTCGACCATACGCTGACACTTTGGAAGGCTCCAAAATCAGCAACCTTAAAGAGTTACGTGTGCAAAGTAGTGGGAAGCCTATCCGGGTTTTCTTTGCTTTTGACCCTGAACGCCAGTGTGTTGTCTTGTGTGGAGGGGATAAAACTGGTGAGAAACGTTTTTACAAGAAGATGATCCCTATCGCAGAGAGTGAATTTGAGGAGCATATAAAGGAGTTAGACAATGAAAAGTCAGCCACTAAGCGCACTTGATGATCTAATGACAGAGGACGAATTGAGACAAGCACATCAGAAAACTTCTGAGATGTTGCTGGAGCTCAATCTGGCTGAAATCCGGCATAGTGTTCAAATGTCACAAGCACAAGTTGCTAAAACTATGGGTATTAAACAACCCACCATTGCCAGCCTGGAGAAGAATGGCAAAGACGTAAAGTTGCTTTCCCTAAAGCGATATGTGGAAGCTCTCGGCGGTCAGCTACGCATAGATATTGAGATGCCTGATGGTCATCATTTTGGTATGAAAGTATAACTTCCCACTTCTCTAGGAAATGGTTCTGAATTGATAAGATAAGCCAGTGACCACTGCTACTGGCTTGTTTTTTCACACCCGAATGGTTCATAAGCTCTATGTAAGTTATGTCGGGTGGACGACACTTGTTACCAAGTGCCGTCTCCCTAAGAACCTAGCGTGCAACTTTCACTGCACTAGGCTCAAGCCTCCACGAAGGCATCGTTTGATACCCAGCAACTTATAAAGCAGTCGAAGCAGGTTCGTTCCAAGAGTTACGAGCTAGCCTTTTAGATTTTCTCTTTACCAAGTATTCTTGGTAAAGAGGGTCAAAGGGTGTCGCTGCACTTCGGATTTTCACATGCCTTTCTATTGGCACTTTGGCTATTTGGAAGAGATTGAACTGGCAATCCATATCCATGACCTTCTGCCAACCGTGAAACTGCCATTGGCCTTTTCGGTTGATGAAGTATTTTAGGGCAATCCAAGTTTTAGACTTTGTTGGATGACGCCTTTTAGCCCAGTGCCATAACGTATGGAATAACTTGTGACCTACATATCCGAATACCTGTTTAGCTACGCAGTGCCGATAATAGTTCGACCATCCCCTGAGTTTAGGATTTATCAGTTTGATAAGATCATTCACTGGAAGGGTTACGTGCTTTTTGATGAGTTCACGCAGATTGCTTAAGAACATCAACGTATTGGATTTACTCGGCTTGATGAGCAGTTTCCCTTTGTACTTCCTATGGTTGAACCCAAGAAAGTCAAAGCCATCGTTGATATGAGTAATGTGCGTTTTCTCTTCGGATAATGTTAAGCCTCTTTCCGCTAAGAAATCAGCAATCAACGGTTTGATATCGTTCTCGAGTACTTCCTTTGAAGCGCAAGTGACGACGAAATCGTCGGCATATCCAATAAAGTTAGCTCTTGCTCCTTTCTTAAGCGCGGTAGACTTAATGCGCTGTTCGAGACCCGATAACGTCATCAACATCAAGGTGGGGGATATAATTCCGCCTTGAGGAGTGCCTTCGTCGGTGTCGTAAAACAGCCCTTTGTCTACAAAGCCTGACTTTAGCCATTGCTCCAACATCCGTTTATCGATGGCGATGTTATCCATAAGCCATTGATGCCCGATTTTGTCGAAGCAAGCTTTAATATCTCCTTCAAGAACCCATTTAGCCGATTTCTTTAAAGCCAAACACTTGAAGCACTGGTCGACAGCGTCAGCCGTGCTACGATTTGTTCTAAAGCCATAACTATTCGGGTCGGCAGTTGTTTCTGATATAGGCTCTAGCGATAATAGGTGTAGCGCTTGTTGTGCTCTGTCTATCATGCATGGGATGCCCAGAGGTCGAAGCTTGCCATTCTTTTTGGGGATATAGATACGCCTGAGTGGTTTCGCTTGGTAAGCTTTCCGACTCAGTTGATTTACTGCTTTCATACGACGCGTGTCTGTATTCCAGACAACGCCGTCTATTCCAGGCGTTTTACTGCCTTTATTTTGAGAAACTCGCTTAACAGCAAGAAGTTTTGCTGAGCGAGAGTGAGTCAGTATCCACTGCAATGCTTTTGCTTTGCCGTGTTTACCGTCTCTAGTTGCCTTTGCGATACGCATTTGAAGCTTTAAGACGTTCGCCTCTGCGGCCTTCCAGTTAATGGATTGCCACAGTGCACTGTCAGAAGATGCACTAATCTCATTCGAAATCGTCATTTGCTTTTCTTCCTTAATAAAGTTCTTCAAACTCTCTCGCAACGAGAGACCAGTTGGAAGTGGGCTCACTTTCGTGATCAGGCACAAACCTGTATCTGCGTCATTACAATGCAGCCTTTGCTTTTTCCAACCTCCTCTACCCGCATCACTCTCGGCCACAGGGGCTTTCCCGTAGGGAGAGATACAGGCTTACCGTGTTCCGTATGTCACGCAATGTCAGTTTAGATGCCCGCTATGGTGCGGAGAGTTCAATGATCACGAAAGAGCATGGGGCAATCTCTTTCCGACTCTCGTGCCTTTTGGCTACAGCGTATTAACCACTTCCGCTGTTTCACAACATAACGCACCTTACGCGGATTCACTTCTGTTCATCATGCTGACTACCTAGCACTCACCCGATGTTGTGGTTATCAGGAGGATCGTTCTCTCACGATTTCAATCCCGATTGGAAAATACCAACCTTCGTTACATTGTCAAAGCCGCTACTTTATTCAGGCTCCTAGGTTCATCTGGTGATACAGATGGTTCACTCGTTTAGCGGTGAACAGCGCTTCATACGACTTCACGTCGCACGCCCCAAAGTGTGTCACGACCGATGATTGACTAATTAATGGTGAGTTGATTTTGTAATACATATGCTAACTAACAACCCTAGAGTGCAGGTGTTTTTTTCGTAACCCATCACTCGTGTGCGTACAAAAATCACATAACCACCATATATGGCTTGAGTTGCTTAAAAAGGTTGAGCAAGATGGACAGAAGCAAATGACTATATCCCGACTGAAAAGCGTTATGCATAGGGGCAATTAATGACGAAAGCGAAACAAGCGTTAAGCATAAAAGGTGATACGTTTAACCCATTTCCAGAGCCATTTAAATCTCGCCTTGGTCAATCTGAATGCAGAAGTTTAGGTGATTCTTTTGGGCTCACTCAGTTCGGTGTGAATCTGGAAGTATTAGAACCGAATGCGCAGTCGGCTCTTCGCCATTGGCACACAAGGTCAGATGAGTTTCTTTATGTACTCGGTGGTGAGCTATGTTTAGTCAGTGATGACGGTGAGCAGACATTGTTTGCAGGAATGTGTATTGGCTTCCCTGCTAGGGTCGAAAATGGTCATCATTTAATAAACCGTAGTAGCGAACAAGCTAAATTTATAGTTATAGGGAGCCGAGTTGCAAAAGACGAAGCCCATTATCCAGATGATGATTTCAAATGGGTTGTTGAAAGTTCTGGTGAATGGACTCCCTCTAGAAAGAACGGCACACCATACTAGTGATTGGTAAGTAGTAGGAGGAAGACTATGATTCCAACAGCGATTCTTATTCATGTTCAAAATGTCGCATTGGGCATCGAGTGGTATCAAAAAGCCTTTCCTACAGCAGAATCTGTTTATCATCCTAGTTTCGACTTTACCGTGCTCAATTTAAACGGTTTTTCTCTTGAGATAGTGCAAGCAGACGAAAAAGTAGGCTCGGGTAAATGCGGGACAGTTTTATATTGGTCGGTAAACAACTTGGATAAAGCACTGGATCATTTTGAAGAACTTGGTGCAAAACTGTATAGAGGCCCAATGGCAATTGAAAATGGGCTTTTTATGTGTCAAATCGAAGATCCATTTGGCAACCTAATTGGCTTGCGTGGGGCGACGACGTTGCAAGTGGTTTAAATGGATTATAAAGGCCTTATATGCCATATCAGTTTAGGAGGTAAAATGGACATTTTGATCGAACAAGAAATAGAACTCCATCAATACCAAACTCGTCAGAACAAAGCTGACCTTGATCGTTTAATACACCCTAGTTTTACTGAAGTTGGTAAGTCAGGAGATAGCTACGATTTTACATCCATTATTCAAATGATGGATTTGGAAGAGCCTTCAGATATCCGCGTTCATTCTCAAAAGTATGAATGTATTCAACTTGAGCCTTCTATACAGCTTTTAAAGTATGAGTCTGCTCTTGTAAGTGAATCTGGAGAAGTTAGTGACTATGCCAAACGCTGTTCAATTTGGACATTTACGGGCACTTGTTGGAAGCTCAGGTATCATCAAGGTACGCAATGTAAACCTTTCAAACTCAGTTAGTAGTGATTATCCGAAATCTAATTATCTACTGAAGTTTGTCATTACGGGGGAGCTTAAAGTTTGTAACACGCCTCTGCCCCAATATAAGCTTAATTAATAACACTGTGGCTTTCATTATCACAATTTTGGCCGACTTTTTCTAATACGAGCCTTATGAATTACGGTGTAAGCTCAAACCAGCCCATAACCCAGAAATAAGAGGCGATTGCTAACCTCTTATTCGGTAAAACGGGTGATTTTAATTAAAGTAACTTGGTTACACTCGATTGATTAGTACTATCGTTAACTTGATATCCCAAAGCTCGAATTTGCTCTCGGATTGTGTCTGCTTCATCATATCGCCCCTGTTCTTTCAAACATTGACGTTGTTCAGCGAGCTGTTGAACTTGTTTGGGGATTGTTAACTGTTCAACCTTATCAAGGTTAAGGCCAAATACTTGATCAAAATAAAGTAGTGTCGCTTTTTTATTGGCAGGCTCTATGGAACTATCAGTGACCTCCCATAATAAGGCGAGTGCTTGCGGCATATTTAAATCGCGGTTGATACGTGCAAGAAATTCAGCTTTGAACTGGTTGTCAACGTTACCACCGTCAGGCATATCAGTGATTTTCTTTCTTAATCTACGCAGTGCCTTTTGTGCGCCATTCAACCCTTCCCAAGTAAAACTGAGCTGGCTACGATAGTGACTGGTTAAGGTTAAATAACGATAAGCTAAAGGATCATAACCTTTGTCGATTAGGCTTTCTAAACACAGTGTAGAACCCGACTTAGATATTTTCTCATTGTTAATATTTAAGAAGTAACCATGCAACCAAAAGTTTGCTTGTACATGTCCGTTTTTAGCTTGGCATTGTGCAATTTCATTGGTGTGGTGTATAGGAATGTGATCTTCACCACCGATATGTATATCGAAGGTTTCTCCCAAGTACTTCTCTGCCATCGCTGAACATTCAATATGCCACCCTGGGAAGCCATTTCCCCATGGACTTGTCCACTCCATTTGCCGTTTCTGTTCGCCAGTGAATTTCCATAGTGCAAAATCTGTAGGATGCTTTTTCTCCGCCATATCAACGCGAATGCCAGCTTCCAAACCTTCCATATCTAATCGCGCAAGCTTTCCGTAGTCGGGTAACTTCTCTGTATCAAAATAAATACCATCACTGGTTTGATAGGTATAGCCTTTAGCTTCGAGTGACTGAATAAACGAAATCTGCTCTTGAATATGATCAGTTGCTCGGCAAGTGATAGAAGGTTTGAGAATGTTAAGCCTTTCAAGATCAGTAAAAAATGCGTCTTCAAAAAAAGTAGCAATATCCCAAGCTGATTTTTCTTGTTTGCGTGCCCCTTTCTCCATCTTGTCTTCTCCAGTGTCACCATCTGATACTAGATGTCCGACATCGGTTATGTTCATGACATGATTAACTTGATACCCATTGATCTGTAGTACGCGTTTTAGGACGTCAACGAACAAATAGGTACGTAGATTACCGACATGTGCATAGTCATAAACGGTTGGGCCACATGCATAAAGGCCAACCTTACGGGGTTGAATCGTATAAAACGGACTCAGTGTTCTATTAAGGGTATTAAAGAGCTGGAGTGTCGGTTGGGTCATAAATCATATCCTTATAAATACAAAAAGGCCGTGGATGAAAACATCAACGGCCTAGGTAATAGTGCGATAGGTTTGCTACGTAATAGCTACACGAAAACGGCCGTAAATAAGGTATTTACAGCAACAACATGGAGTTTGAGTGGAAGTAGTTATTAGCGTCATTTTTTTAAATTAAAATAGATGATTAACAAAAGCAATACATTTATTCGATGATTATGTTGAGCATCATCGTTGGTAGTAATGGACGTCACCTGCGCTATCAAAACAGGGGCATTAAACTTAGCTACTTCCCATACTATTAGTTATCCATGAATTGCTAATTTAGCTGAAGCTATAGCTCATTTCTGTCCAACAATGAGTTACGATACCCGTAGACTGTATGTGATCACCAAGCGATCCTGTCGTACTTCACACCTATGAAATCGTGTTGTCAGCATTGAGTTTTAATCGAGGCATTTATCTGGTTAGCTAAGTATGTCTATTTGACATAGCTACCGGAGGAAATGAAATTGCCACGTAAAACCCTCTTGACGTTATCTGAACGTGAAACATTAACGGCATTTCCTCAAGAGCATCATGATCTTGTCCGACACTATCTATTTAACGATGCCGACCTTGCCCTTATTAACCAAAGGAGAGGGAAACACAACAGACTTGGGTTCGCTATTCAGCTTTGCTACTTGCGATATCCCGGAAAACCCATTTCTCCAGATGAAGAACCTCCAGCCCACCTGCTGTCTTTCGTAAGTGAACAACTCGGTGTATTGGTAACACATTGGAAGAGGTATGCGATAAGAAAGACGACCCGCAGGGAACATCTTACTGAGCTGATGAACTGGTTAGGGATGGCCTCTTTTACTCTGCCCCATTTTCGTCTGTCCGTACAATATTTGCTAAAGACCTCGGTCCAAACCGAATCAGGCATGGTGCTTGCCAGAACGTTGTTGGATTATCTACGCACCCAAAAGATAGTTATTCCTGGCATAGACGTATTCGAAAGGATATGCAAGGAAGCGATCACTCTCGGAACGAAGAGAGTATATCGTGCACTGACATCGGAATTGTCTGAGGGTCAAAAAGAGCAGTTGGATCGACTTCTACTGATGCGGAACCAGCAAAGCCAGACGTTTATTAACTGGTTACGGCAGCCACATGGTTTTCCCAATGCAAAGCACGTTCTAAAACATATAGAGAGAATTGAACATATTCAGGCATTATCTCTACCTGATGGTCTAGAAAAGATGGTTCATCAAAATAGGCTCAGAAAAATAGCCCGTGAAGGTGGTCAAATGACACCACAACATCTCAGGGATTTTGAACCGTTAAGACGACACGCAACACTGGCGGCAGTGGTGCTTGATACAAGAGCCACTTTGATTGATGAACTCATATATATGCATGACCGAATCATGGCTAGTAAAGAGAATGTTGCCAGACGAAAACATGCTGAACAGTTTCAAAGCTCAGGTAAGCAAATTAATGAGCAACTAAAGGTACTGTCACAGGCCGGACGCCTTATTCAGAAAGCCAGAGAATCAAAAAGTGATCCATTTGATGCTATTGAGACCTCCATTGGCTGGCAAGTCTTTCTTGATAGTATCAAAAGCGCAGAGCAATTTAGCCAACCAGAGTTTGATCACCTTATGCTCATTATTGATGCGTATCCTCAGTTACGCCGTTACACTCCGGCGTTTCTTGATGCACTGGAATTAAAGGCGGCTCCAGTCTGCCAGTCTCTACTTGATGCGGTTAACATCCTTCGTAAACTGAACCTGACCAAAGCTCGTAAGTTACCCGAAGGCGTACCGACTGATTTTATTCGAAAACGATGGGCCTCCCTTGTCTTTACTGAGGAAGGGCTAGATAAAAAGTATTATGAACTTTGTGTCCTTTCAGAACTGAAAAATGCGCTTCGTTCGGGGGATATATGGGTTCGTCATTCCCGACAGTTTATGGACTTTGAAGATTACCTGCTTCCGCTTGACAAATATCGCGCGCTATTTAGCCAACAAGAGTTAGGGCTGGATATTGAAACTGACGGTGAATTATTCCTTGAACAGAAAAAGAACCAGTTGATCACCGCATTGAAACGTGTCGAACTCCATGCTGCTGATAACAACCTTCCCGGTACAATAGTGACTGCCAGCGGAATGCGTATTACGCCGTTGACGAACTCTGTTCCAGAAGAGGCAGAGAAGTTGATCAGGAAGGTATCAGCACTTATGCCTAAAGTGAAAATAACCGAACTTCTGCTAGAGGTGGACAGATGGACAGATTTCTCACGCCATTTTACTCATTTGAAAGGAGGACAACCCGCACCTAACCGCGTAATGTTAATGACCGCTGTTCTTGCAGACGGAATCAACTTAGGTCTGACAAAAATGGCCTCATCCTGCCCTGGTACTTCCTACGCTAAACTCTCTTGGTTATAGGCCTGGCATGTTCGAGACGATACTTACAGTAAAGCATTGGCTGAGCTGACAAATGCACAGCATCAACATCATTTTTCTCAATGGTGGGGGGATGGCACGACATCCTCATCTGATGGGCAGCGATTTAAGACGGGAGGTCGGGGAGACTCCAAGGGACACTTTAATGCTAAATATGGCTCAGAGCCGGGAAGCATTATTTATACTCACATTTCAGATCACTATGCGCCGTTTCATACCCGGATCATCAATTCCCCAGCGAGAGATGCCACCTTTGTACTGGATGGCCTTCTTAATCATGAATCTGAACTCAATATTGAAGAACATTATACGGATACCGCCGGATTCACTGATCATGTATTTGCACTCATGCCTATATTGGGATTCAAATTTGCTCCACGAATACGTGATCTTTCAGATAAGCGTCTTTATATAGCCGGTAACAAATCGAATTATCCGACATTAGGAGGGCTAATTGGCGGGGATGTGAACTTTGATTATATCGCCTTGCATTGGGACGATATTCTCAGATTATCAGCTTCAATCGGAAAAGGAGTGGTAACTGCTTCTCTGATGTTGAGAAAACTCGGTAGCTATCCCCGTCAAAACGGATTGGCACTGGCATTACGGGAGTTAGGGCGTATAGAACGCACTTTATTTACTCTGGAGTGGATGCAAGACATTAATCTTAGACGTCGAGTTCAGGTCGGCCTTAACAAAGGTGAAGCTAAAAATGCTCTTTCTCGGGCGGTTTTCTTTAACCGATTGGGAGAATTAAGAGACCGGAGCTTTGAAAACCAACGTTACCGAGCCAGTGGGCTTAATTTAGTTGTTGCTGCAATTATTTTATGGAATACCGAATACACCAGTCAGGCAGTAGAAACACTTCGCAGCCGTGGGGAAATCATCGATGATGCATTGCTTAGCCACTTATCTCCTTTAGGGTGGGAACATATAAATTTAACGGGAGATTATATTTGGCCAGATCTAGAGGAATAATTCTTAAAGTCATGATGTTATGTTCTTAGCGTACAATATTTTCCGAATCGTCGTGTGACCCCTTCTCGGTGCGTTTTGAAAAACCCGCATTATAAGCGCCGACGCTGTTCCAGTTATAACCATGACTAGAAAAATTAGAACTTAATACCCACGCGCCAAGATGAACATTAAAACAAGGGTTATAGATGCTTGTTTCATTCACATTAAATTCGGATAGTAGATCAAACCAATGGGAATTAATTTGCATCAATCCAAAATCACGACTGATCACTTGACCGGTTTTGTTTTTATTTTCATTATACGCATTCGGTTTTAGGCTGCTCTCTACCGTTGCAATGGATTTTAAAAGTTGTGGATCGACATTATAAAATCTCCCTGCCTCATCAAAGCAAAAAGCCCAACCGAAACACGGCGATAGCAAAGAAAGGTAAAGTAATGGTTTCATCATAAAAAGCCACCTATCAGCCACAAACCCACAAAGTGACACCATGAAAAAGCAATAGAATCAAACATCGAGCAAATAGGCGTACTGTGGTACTGAGAGCGGTATTGGCGACCGCTTGCGGTCGAGCCTTTGGCTCAAATTCTTTTAGCGCGAGCGTTGAAGCGTTCGGACAAAAAAAAATGCCTCTAGGATAAGAGGCATTTAAGAAAACATATTTGAATATTAAACGTTGATATGACTGCCAACCCAAAACGCGGCACCGGCTACCGTCGCAATCATAGCGAAGGCTGTTGCAATAATGAGATTTTTAAGGGAACTCACTTCATTACGAACTGTGTCGATTTTATCTGAAAGCTCATTACGAACTGTGTCGATTTTATCTGAAAGCTCATGACGAACCGCTTCGATCTTCTGATCGAGTTCTTTACGCGTATCATTTAACTGCTCTTGAGTGGCAGCATGAGCGGTTAGGTTGATCAGCTCTTCAACGCTTAATGTGACTTTGCTTGATTCAGACATAGTAGAAACCTTATTTAATTGCTTACAGTTTATAGCATTATGATGAGGAAGTCATTCACGCCAGAATAGGCGTAAATGAGAGACATGTTTCACTAATGGCTATATCCAACCACGCTCCACAAACGACACCACATCTTCAAAAGACACCACGAAATGATCGAGAACTCGAATATCAACCAAGGCTAACGCGTCGGTCAGTCGTCGAGTAATACGTCGATCGGCTTGACTGGGTGTGGCATCACCGCTGGGATGGTTATGATAAAAAATGACCGCGCTTGCATTTGTGGCCAGTGACTCTTTGACCACTTCACGCGGGTAAACGGATGCGGTGTCAATGGTGCCGTTAAACATCTCTTTTGTGCGTAAAACTCGATGCTGACTATCAAGAAAGATCACCCCAAACACTTCGCTTTCATTGGAAGCAAGTGAAGCCTGACAAAATGACTTCACCAATTTAGGGGAATTGAGTGGCGTCTGCTCTGACACAAACAACTTAGATTTTAAAATGCTCGCGGCATGGTGCAAGATATCTTTTTCTTCTACAGAGAAAAGGCTGTGATTAGAGTAGTTAGCAAGTACAGACATAATAGATCCCTTTTAATATTTAAAGTCGTGATGGTCGGCGCTCAGTCCGTGTTATTGGCCATACAAGATAGTCAGAAGATCTTTCGCTCTCGCTTGATGCTTAGCGGTCGTTTCAACGTTTCTCTCTTCTTTTTTCGCATAGGCGTAATCTTCTCGCATCTGTTTCACAGTCGTAGCTCTATCACATACGCCAATACTCACCCCTTTTCCTTTATTTCCTTCCTCCAAGATCAAAGAGTCGGTATAACCAAACTCATTAAGTAAAATCTCATGCACTTTAACCGCTCGAACGCTCGAATTAAAGTCCGTTGAATTCACCCAAATAAGTCCCTTTGAAACAGTCGCGGAAACGGTCGAACGCACTGCACGTTCAACGACCTGGCAGGAGATATCATTTTTTGGTGAGCTTTCGTGCCCAGCGGCGAAACGCTGGTCGCTGAACATCGATTTAGAGAGAGTTGGGCTTGAGTTTCGTTGTGCCATGAGGAGTTTCCTTTTTGTTTGAGTATCACTTTTATGGAGCCGCTTGGCTGTCCGGCAAGCGCTCATGGTTATCAATAACAAGGGCGCGAAGCGTTCATATACCCTTGTTATTGGGGCTCTGAGCGAGCACGGTAAACAGCCTGCGAGCCCCATCAAATGATGCAAGTCGAAAGGGAAATCGGCACATAAGGCAACAAGCCCTTACTCGAACTTAATGGAGGTCAGTGAAATGAGTGAGGAGGTACGACGAACAGCAACGAGGAAGACTGACGAGGCGCAGGCGTTTAGGGTTGTATCGATAGGAGCTTGTAGAGAAGCACCTTCTGGTGCGGCACGCAGTGGCTCACTAGGGTGATGCCAATCTAGGCCATAGATGAAAGCTCCAAGAGAAAGCCTTGCCCGAAGGATCACGCCTAAGGAAAGAGCACCTCATTATTTCTCACCCCACGTAAAAAACTAAGAAGCAATAAGCTAAGAGATAAGAAGCCAAGAATGAGGATTCTTTAAATACATTTACCCGTAAGTAAGTCACTAGAATGGGTATATCGATACTGCCACCTTGCTCACTGTAACCTCCCTTTTGAGAGCCAAAGGTCAGCGTCCCTTTTTCAAAACGAGCATTAATGGTCTCAAGCGCTCGATTAAGCTCTAACTTGTTAGAGTTAGCCCCAAATCAGTCAAGCCAGTTTCTAAGTTAATGTATATACGTCTATAAGTAAGGCAAACACTTGTCGTATTTTTCAGTAGGAATAAAAACAGATATCGTCCTTACCTCACTTTTTTGAGACCTCACCTTAGTCATCACTTCAGCGCAGTGATGTACTATTTCTCCAAATAGCACATCCGTTTCTCTTAATCGGTTCCGATAACTTAGTTCAACTGAATTACGCAACAAAGAAATATCAAAATCCTTCATACGTGGTGCGAGCCATGTAAATCCAAATCAAACGGTGATGAAAACCGTGCGGTGCTTTATTAAATTATTCATATGTGTGCTCTACCCTTTGCCACTTAGAGTAGTTATATCAAGATATTTAGTTATAGTGCGTTAAGGACACAATGCCTTTCTAGCGTAAATCAATTTTAATTAAGCCAAGAAATTATTTACACCTTCGCAATAATTATTGGCTTTGTTGCGTAATTCAGTTTAGAAACAGAGTCTCCCCGTTTCTCATGCTTTTTAGTCAATACGACAAGTTTCAGGCATACCTAACCCAGTAAGCTTGTTCAACGGTTTTATCATCGCGTAAGTTTCACCCACCTGTGAATTGTAATTTCTTAAGCTCAATCGCCCTCCTAACAACTGTTTTACTCGATACATCACTGTTTCTGATAGTGAACGTCTGTGGTATCCATACCGCTCTTTCCAATACTTATTTGAGCCGTATAACTTCTGGCAACCCACGGCGAGATTTCGAGGGTGACCACGCTCCCAGAAGGCTGCTCCTTCTCTTGGGGGAATAAGCGCAACGGCTCGCTTAATCTTAATAGCAGCGTGGCACACTCTCGTGTCGTACGCGCCATCGCCAGACTCTACGCTTGCCATCCGTCTCGTGTTTTTTGACTTTTCATGAGTGCTGTCGTGATAGCTAAATCACTGAATCGACGTGGCCTACCGCGCTTATTCTGTTTGCTTTGCGCCCAACCGCTTATTGCCTCTTCATCAATCCAAAAAGTCAGAGAGCCACGGTGAATGAGCGATTGGTTGTATTGCTTCCTGTTGGTTGTTTTGTAACGAGGTTTAGACATAGAGCTACGAGAGAGAGTGGACGTAGCTGATCATATCGTAGGTTCTTGATTTAGTTCCATTGAATTACGCAACAACAAATCCACCTAACTTTATTATTTATATTTAATAGATATAAATAATAAATATATATCTTTTCAACCCTAGAACCATTGTTACATTATAACAATTAGTGTTCTATTTGAGGTCGAGGGAATGAAAGGACACCTTTTAAAAGTAAAAGCACTTTTTTTGGCAACTTTGGCTTTGGGTGACATGGCCTCTGCTTCTACAGCTCTTCAGTTCAAAGACGTGCTCGGTAGAAACATCTCTTTAGAAAAGCCGGCAGAAAAAATTTTCCTAGGTTTTTATTTTGAGGATTACCTAGCGATCGCTGGACCAGATGCTTACAAAAAAGTGGCTATTTTCCCAAGACATTCTTGGAAAGATTACCGTCAATCTCAATGGACCACCTATAAAAAAATCATTCCTGAGTTAGAAACGATTATTGATTCAGGTTCTCTTTATACAGGTACTTTTGATTTCGAAAAACTCTTGTTAACTAAACCTGATGTTGCACTTCTTGCGGCGTGGCAATATCAATCCCTTGGTGAAAAAGTTGAAATACTTGAAAAGAATGGTATCAGAGTTGTCGTTGTAGACTTCAATGCTCAAACGCTTGAAAAACACGTCATTAGCACACGTGTTATAGGCAGAGTAATGGGGACAGAAGGACGCGCTTCATCGATTGCAACGGAATACGAAAACACAGTAAACATGGTTAAACAACGTGTTACGAGGCATCTGGAAAACCACGCGGCACGCCGTGTGTATGTGGAAGCAGGTACAGGTGGACCAAATGAATACGGTAAATCTTACTCGACGACAATGTGGGGCAACCTTTTGACAATGGCGGGGGCCGATAACCTTGCCCATGGGATGTTTGAAGGTTCTGCCCACCTAACGCCTGAATATATCTTGAGTCAAGATCCAGAAGTGATCTTTATATCCGGTGCTCACTGGGTTAAACATAACGACAGCGCCCTGCTTGGTTTCAACAGCACAATGGAAGAAGCGCAAACTAGATACCGCCCCTACCTAAATCGTGCTGGCTGGAATCAACTGACGGCAGTTAAAAATGGTGACGTCTACGGTATATACCACTCAGGAACACGTACTATTTACGACCACGTTTTCTTGTTGTATCTAGCAAAGTCTATTTACCCAGAAGCATTTAAAGATATTGAACCTAAGAAATTGCACCAAGAATTTTTTAGGAACTACATGCCGCAAGCGCTCAAAGGCACTTTCATGATTCAGGTGGGCGTAACTCATGAATGAAAGCATGAAAGCATCGTCTGACCTGAATCATTCCAGCGGCGCTATTTATCAAAGAATGCAGAAGCAAAGAATTAAGATTTTGCTAGGCGCTTTTCTGGCAACGAGTTTTTCCGCTTTATTCGATCTTGGTACTGGCTCATCGTGGCTAGGCATTGAACAAGTTGTTGAAGCCCTCCTAGGTGGTCCCTCTGGTGACAGCTTATCAACACTTATTGTCTGGCAACTTCGGTTACCCATCACTCTCACCTGTCTTATGGTTGGCGCCTCACTCGGCCTCGCTGGCGGTCTAATGCAAACCCTCTTAGCCAACCCACTTGCCAGTCCGTATACCCTTGGTATCTCTGCTGCTGCTGGATTTGGTGCAGCCATAGCTTTTTTAACCGGTTTTTCAGTATTTGGTTTGCATTGGTTAGGCGTGCCGTTTGCCGCTTTCTTGACATCTGGATTAGCGAGTATGGCGATCTATATAATTGGTCGCAGCCGACATATGGACGCAAAAATCCTGATTTTGGCAGGTATTGTCGTTCTCTTCTTTTTCCAGGCTTTACAGTCATTAATTCAATATTTGGCATCACCAGAAGTGCTGCAGCAAATTGTTTTTTGGTTATTTGGCAGTCTACTGAAGGCGAGTTGGTTGTCCTTCTTTGTTTCAGGAGCCGTTTTCCTGTTCGGTTTGGTCTTTGCGTTATCTAAGGTATGGGCACTCACCGCCCTCACTTTAGGCGAAGAGCGTGCACTCGCCTTGGGAATAAAGACCAGCAAGTTAAGACTACAGATGTTTTTACTGTGTTCCTTATTAACTGCAGGAGCAGTGTCGTTTGTCGGAACCATTGGTTTCATTGGTTTGGTTGCTCCTCACCTAGCAAGAATGCTAATAGGCGAAGATCAGCGTTTCTACTTACCTTTGGCGGCATTAATGGGAGCGTTGCTTTTATGTACCTCGTCTCTTGTTGCTAAGTTGATTGTCCCAGGCACTATCATACCAATTGGTATCGTCACCTCCTTAGTCGGTGTGCCGATCCTTCTTTATTTTCTGATAAGCAGGAGGTTTATCTAATGACGTCGCTTTCAATAGAAAATCTTGCCGTTCCAATTGGAAGAAAACTCGTTTTAAAGAAGGTAGATGCCCAATTTTTGGGTGGCAAATTTACCGCCATTTTAGGGCCCAATGGCGCAGGAAAAACGACATTGCTCAAAGCTATCATGGGCATCATTCCTTCTGATGGGAAGATTAATTCAAGTGGGGAGGACGGGCTGAGATTACCGCTACAATCCTTCTCGTACCTATGTCAACTCAACAAATCTCCCTGTCAATTAACGGTTATTGAGTTTGTCTTACTGGGCTTGGTTCATCAACTGAGCTGGAACATCACATTTGAACAAGAACAAAAAGCAGACGCCATCCTTGATTATCTAGGTTTGAGAAATCTCGCCCTTAGACAGTTTTCTCAACTAAGCGGTGGTCAGCAACAGCTGGTTTCACTGGCGCAATCTCTTGTTGCTGAGCCCAAGGTATTGCTCTTAGATGAACCAACAAGCGCCTTAGATCTCAAGCATCAAGTCCAAATTTTAGACCTTGTTCGTCAATATACCCGAGCCAAAAATATCATCACAATTGCGGTCCTACACGACCTCTCTCTCGCTGCTCGATACTGCGACCATCTTCTCTTAATGAATGATGGTGAAGTTCAATATTGCGGTAAACCAGAAGACGTGCTCGATTCTGAAAGGCTGGGGAAAATCTATCAGATTCATGTGGACGTAGGTTGTTGCGTTCATGGACATACCCACGTCACCCCAGTTCGAGCCCTTAAAACAGATTAGGCATTCTTATGGCAATGAATAAAAGGCAATATCACTTATTAGTTTCTCTATCCACGTTTGAATCTCAAATTCAAACCCTGACTCATTACAGCCTTGAAAATTGTGAATGTTTTGTCCTTTTGCAAGAAAAAATTGATGAGTTTTGCGCTTGGATTTTGCAAGAAAATTTTAAAACCATTAGCGATGATTTTGATATGACCCCTGAGTACGATCGTTTAATCAAGCAGCTTCGTGAAACTGCTGTAAAAGCTCTGTGTTTATTGGAAAAACATCAGTCTCAGTGTGCCAGAGAGCATCAAATCGACATCAGCGAATATTTATACCAACTTTCTGAAAACACAAAAATTGAACTAAAAAAAGCAGGAATTGAAAGCAACTCTCGAGTCCTGTTTATTGGCTCAGGGTCCTATCCGGTTTCTGCTTTCACTATATCTCAGAGCACAGGCGCTCTCGTGCACGGTATAGATCTTGATGAGCAGGCAGTGAAAATGGCCAACCAACTCAACTTGTCAACCACTTTTAGCTGCAAAGATCTAATCACTGAGTTTGCCTCTTTCCGGCCAACTCATGTTGTAGTAGCCTCTTTAGTGGAACATAAATGGGAACAACTCAGACAGCTTAGACCTCATCTTAACCACTCTCACCGAGTATTAGTTCGATTCGGTAATGGTTTAAAGTCCGCCTTCAATTACCCTTTCAACCCAAACCTAATGGATGGGTGGGAAACACAACAGATCCATAACGATGCAGCGATATATGACACCGTCTTGATGGAGCGCGCAAAATGACTCTTTCATTAGGAAAAGTGTTAATCGTTGGCACAGGGCCAGCCGCATTTCAGACAGCAAAAATCATCAGAAACCAGTGCGAGCAACTTGGGTTAGTAAACCGCTCATCAGAGCGCTGGCAGCCGATGTTCGAAAGCTTACACAACGAACGTATTGCGCATATTTTCGCTGCCAAATCCTCTTTGAAGCGAATGGCTGGGCAGGTGATATTTGATGCGGTTTTTGAAGATTTACGCGATGTAAGCGGACAATGGGATACGTTGGTTCTGGGCACCCCATCTCATGCTTATTCAGCGGTTCTATTGGCTTTACCTAAATCGTGTTTGAGTTCCACAAAAATAGTAGTCCTCATTTCATCCTTATTTGGTGGGCACCGGATTGTAAAAGGCTTGTTTTCAGAACTGAATTTAACCCCCAACGTACTGATATTTTCCAATTACTTTGCGGCCACTAAATTTATAACGGAACAAGCTGGCGTTCGTGTCCTTACCAAAGCGGTTAAAAAACGTATTTATGCTTACTCAAGTAAAGAAAAATGCCCTGTCCTAGAGCTACTGACTCAAACTTTAGCGGATATCGGTGTTGAAGTTGTCGAGTTGGAAAATGGGTTTAGCGTAGAAGGACGAAACATTACCTCTTTCGTTCATCCCGCATTTTTTATGACCCCTTTCTCGCTCAATCATATCTTAAGTGAGACGAGAGAAGTTAAGTACATGTACAAACTTTTCCCTGAGGGACCGATCACAACCGAAACCATCCACATTTTGGTTGAGCTATGGCGCGATATATCAAGATTGATACTTCACTTTAACGGAACACCATTTAACTTGTTACAATTTCTCAATGATGACAACTACCCTGTGCATCCAGAAACCATTCGTCGTCGTCAAATTGAGCAGTTTATGTCGCTCACTCCAATAGCGCAGGAATATTTGGTTTACGTACGATACAGCGCGATTCTGATCGATCCTTTTTCTAAGCCGGATGAAAATGGGTGCTACTTCAACTTCTCTGCCGTGCCCTATGCCAAAGGTAAGGTGGAAAAAGGCAAGTTGTCTTTACCTCGAATACCTAAAGAAGATATACAGAATCTTTACTGGCTTCAAGTCTTAGGCAGAGCGCATGGGATTGCATTACCGAGCGTTAACCGTGTGCTAGGTATATTCGAATCTTGGTTAAGTAGCTCTCAACTCCCTCACCATTTGATTGAAGAGTCCCGCACTCAAGCGCACCAATACCTTGGTTGGGTGCGTCTATCATACGACCTTTAAAGAAACCCATCATGAACAACGGTGTAGCGTTAACTATATTTTCTGCGTTCATTTTTAGTGTCATGAACGCACTTATTAAAGCGGCCAGTTTGACGATTCCAAGCTCTGAAATTGTCTTCTTCCGAAGCGCAATAGGAACCGTTCTGATTTTAGGTTTAATGTGGAAAGCGAGTATCAGGTTTTCTACCACGGGCATACCAATGCTTTTGCTTCGTGGCCTGTTTGGGGCGTTTTATCTGCTCGCTTTTGTGTACGCGATTACCCACATGCCGCTAGCGGACGCCGTGATTTTGGCTTACCTGTCCCCGTTCTTCGTTATATTACTTTCCAACCTAATTTTGGGAGAAAAAGCCCCTAAAAAAGTAGCATTCCTTTTTCCGCTCACTTTGGTTGGAGTTACCCTAATTGTAAATCCATTTAGCTTCGACACATTTAATTTGTATGCCCTCTCAGGGGTGGCGAGTGCTTTTTTTGCGGCGGCTGCCTCTATCACTATTCGCCACCTGAGTAAGAGGCACCATATTTACGAGATTGTGTTTTATTTTCTTTTCACTTCGATGTTGGTATCCGGTTACTTGATGAGGGATGAGTTTGTGGTTCCACAGGGAATTGCGTGGATTTATCTAATTGCCATTGGTCTTGTTTCGCTCATTGGGCAAATTTTCCTAACAAAGGCATTCAGTCATGAAAACGCCGCTGTAGTTGCAGTCACCCGCTATATCGGCTTGGTCTTCAATATACTTTGGGGGGTTATTTTTTGGTATGAAATCCCTAGTTGGATGAGCACATGTGGCGTTCTTATAATAATAACAACATCTATTTCCCTCTCGCTAAAGAAAAAAAATATTATTCAATGATCTGAGTACCACCTAGAAAACAAACTAATCAAAGAGAGTAGGGAAGGCTTTGTTGCGTAATTAAATTTAGAGATAGATGCACCCCGTTTCGCATACTTTTTAGTCAATACGACAAGTTTCAGGCATACCTAACCCAGTAAGCTTGTTCAACGCTTTTATCATCGCGTAAGTTTCACCTACCTGTGAATTGTAATTTCTTAAGCTCAGTTGCCCTCCTAGCAACTGTTTAACTCGATACATCGCTGTTTCTGAGAGTGAACGTTTGTGGTATCCATACCGCTCTTTCCAATACTTATTTGAGCCGTATAACTTCTGGCAACCCACTGCGAGATTTCGAGGATGACCACGCTCCAAGAAGGCAGCCCCTTCTCTTGGGGGAATAAGCGCAACGGCTCGCTTAATCTTAATAGCAGCGTGACATGCTCTCGTGTCGTAAGTACCATCACCAGACACCTCAAGGATACTTCGGCGTGTTTGTTTCAGTAAGTTCGAGAGTACTTCCCCATCTCTAACCGTCGATAAACTTAGCTCGGCTGCAATAATTACATGAGTGCTTGTATCGACGGCAATATGAAGCTTTCGCCAGACTCTACGCTTGCCAT
>NZ_JBFRSD010000016.1:0-144461 GCF_041473395.1 Vibrio sp. 10N.222.55.C6 | reverse complement strand
CCATCGGCATTGTTTAGAATAGAGCCATGGTCAGCATGCAGGTTTTCAATGGTTAGTTTACCGGCGTCATTGGCATCCACATCGACGGTATTCGCTAATAGTTGCGCGGTGGTTAAGGTTTGGCGTGTATCTTCACTGCCATTTGCAAGCACCACTTCAGATGAACAGTAAGGTCTGTCGTTACTGCCGTGAATGGTGATGACAATATCGTGTGTTGTACCATCTTTTGAATGGACTGTAATCGTATCGGTTAAGCTTTGCCCTTCACCAAGTTGGTCAATTGCAGTGCCACGCGTTGTGGGTCTAGCACCTATACCTGATAGATGCCCAGCATCGGCATGGTAATGCCAGGTGCCATCGGTGAGTAAGATTAGATCGCCATAGGTGCCGTGATAGTCGTAACCATTGCTGCCTTGGCGTTCAAATCCTGACTCGCCTACATCGGGGTCTGTGATGGTCAGCTTGCCATCAGCATAGAGTGTTGTATTGCCAAGTGTGGCGATGCCTGAGTGAGCATAGTCGGGTGACATGTCGACACCCGCGCTGTTTTCGGTTATTGAACCAGTATCAACGCCGCCAATAATAGCCGCATTATTTGTCCCATTGACGGTAATAGTAACTTGATGTGGCGTGCCATCGGCAGAATGAACGGTGATGATGTCAGTGGTTTTTGAACCTTGCGCTAACGCTTGCACGGTTGGGTTTGTATTGTCTAAATCATAGGTCCAATCACCGTTATCTTTAAGATGTAGGGTACCTAATTGACCTGCGATATCGGTATTTGAGAAGTGGGCTTCACCTTTGTCTGTATCGGTGATGGTGAGTGTTCCCGAGGTTTGCAGTTGTGACTCTTTCGTTACCGCACCGGTATTGGTGCCTGCAATAACAGCAGTATCATTAGTACCATTTACAGTAATAGTAACTTGATGTGGCGTGCCATCGGCAGAGTGAACGGTGATGGTGTCGGTTGCCGTTTTGCCTTGCGCTAATGCTTGCACGGTCGGATTTTGATTGTCTAAATCATAGGTCCAATCACCGTTATCTTTAAGATGTAGGGTGCCTAATGAACCAACAATGTCTGTATTCGAGAAGTGCGCTTCATTGGTATCGGTGTCGCTAATAGTTAATGAGCCCGTTGTTTGAAGTTGAGACTCTTCAGTTACCGCACCGGTATTGGTGCCTGCAATCACAGCAGTATCATTAGTGCCATTAACGGTAATAGTGATTTGATGCGCTGTGCCATCAGCTGAGTGAACAGTGACGATGTCTGTCGCAGTTGAACCTTGGCCAAGTCTTTGAACTACTGGGTTATTGTTGTCTAAACTGTATGTCCACGCACCGTCTTTGGTGATGCTTAGCGTACCGAAATTACTAGTCACTTGTGAGGCTTGAAAGTGGTCCTCTCCAAGATCAGAGTCCGTGACCGAAAGCTGCCCTTGAACTTGTGTCGTTAAATCTTCAGTTAACGTGCCAGTATCCACACCCGTAATTACTGCATTGTCGTCGTTCCCGCCAATCGTCATATCGATGGTTTGCGGTGTGCCATCTTTGGTGTGAATTGTGAAACTTTCATGCAGTGAAGTGGCTGCGGTTAAAGCTTGAACATTAGAGAGCGAGTTATCAACTTGATACTGCCAATGTCCATCAGCATCGATAGTTAATGAACCATATTTACCTGAGATAACTTCCGGCGTAACCGAACTTTCATTTTGGTCAGGGTCTATGACATCGATTTTGCCGTTCGCATGTAACAAGCCTTGTGAATCAATATTGTGATCTTCTGTTACCACACCTGTTAAGTCTCCAGAAATATTTGGCGTGTCTTGCTTACCTGTTACCGGTATCTGAACAATGATGCTCGAGCCGTTAGATAGATGTAACGCAAAATGATCAGTACCTGGTTGGTGCTGGTTTAACAGGATGTATTGAGGAGAATTTGGATTCAATACGAATGTGTATTGACCATTTGCATCAACATGAAGCTCTCCGTAGGTACCTTTTATGACTTCTGGCATAAAAGTGACAGGTAAAGCGGGCGTCGTAGACGCATTCGAATGAGTCGGCTGACCGTTACTCCCTGAGGAGATAGTCGGCATCGATACCGAAGGAATGTAATGGACTTGCGGGTGAGAAAGCGTCGACAAATGATGAGAAGGAACCAAGTGAGAGCTCGAACCATGGGCGGCATGACTTGCACTTAAGGTGGAGTTTACGTCGCTGTCACTCGTCTGAGCTTCTTGGAGAGCAACCGCTGATGAGTCCGCCTTGCTATGGTCATCGGTGACATCTTTTTCGGTCACGTTATTTGCGGTTACTTGATCTGCAGCGTCGCTGGAATTGTCTATACTTTCTGCAGCAGCGTGTTTAGCCAATGATGGCAAAATCATCATGAGTGACTGAAAAAGTGGGATATTCACTTTTAGATGTGAATGCAGTCTGCGCTTCTTTTTTTGTGTTGGTTTCTTTTGTTCTAGCTTGTTACTTTTCTTATTTTTGATTTCTGTATTTTTCTTGTTTGCTTCGACGTTTTTTTTGTTAGCCATTTTTATCATCCGTGAATCGTGGTTGCACTATCTTAAGTAAAATACACAGATAGAGGTTTCGCTAGCTAATTGGATAATTTTTAAAGAAAAAACTGCAAAGTCGAAGAATTATCTCATTTTGATGAAAGAGAGGATGAATACTTTTTCAACGGTCAGGTAAATATCGGCACAATGGCATTGACCTTACCCTAAGGGGAACGTTTATAGTTGCGTTGTAAATTCAAAGGTAAGCTATGACAAACACATTCCGAAAAACTTGGATTATTGTTTTCAGCATCATTGCGATGTTGATGTCTAGCTATGCCTCAAGCTCCTCAGCCTTGATGACTGAAGTAATGATGATGGAAATGGGGTCGAGCAAGTCGGCTTGTTACCACAGCGATACTTCGGTTAATGAATCAATGGCAGGGTGTCATGTGATGAGTGAAGAAGTACACGCTGAAGACTCTAACATGAGTGCCCATGCTTTGATGGCTCAATGCGATATGTCTTCAATGAGCGAAGACGGTAGCTCGATGATGGGTAACCATTGTTCGAGTGTCGATTGCTGTGCCTCAATGTGTTCTGCAAGTCCCTATCCAATTCAGGCTGTTCAAGCCGTTGATCAACTTTCCTTTTCATTAGCTCGTTTTCAATCGGTCACGATTGGCCAGAAAGTCGCACGCGCTCAATCTTTGCTACGCCCACCTTCCGCATAAATCTATATCTAAAAATACAGCTCTATCAGTTAGATAAATCTGATAAGCCATTCTTTTTTATGCGCTAATTAGCGTTAGATATGGACATTCATTGTGAATATGAAACCAACAACCTCTGTGTTTGTCATGAACACGAGCTTAGTGGTTGTTGCTACCTTGCCTATGGCCTTGTTTTCAAGTGCTACGCTCGCGGCTACCACGGCGTCAGCTTCAAATGCTCAACACATTTCAGCACATGACCAAGCAAGCTCGACGCAGCAACTCAATACACTGATTGAGATTGCTTTAAGCGAAGATGGAAATCGCAAACAGTACTTTGCTCAGTCTCAAGCGATGCGAGAAACGGGCATTGCCAGCTCGACCTTAATGGATCCTAAATTAAAAGTTGGATTTGGCGGTTTGCCTGTCGATAGTTTTCAATTCGACGAAGACCCGATGACCAATATATCGGTAGGGTTGATGCAGCAGTTTGAGCGTGGCGATACGCTTAACCTTCAACAAAAAAAGGCAGGCCAACAGGCTGATGCTTTAGCTTTGCAGGTGCAAGCAAGAGAATTGACGGTTGCGAATAGCATGACGCAGCTTTGGCTTAAGTTAGGTTATCAGCAAAAGGCTGAGTCGGTGATTCGTCAAAATCGTCGTTTGTTGGTTGAGCTTGAAAACTATGTACAAACCAATTACTCGATTGGTAAAAGTGAAGCGCAAGATCTGCTTAACGCTCAGCTTCAAGTGAGTAAGCTTGATGAGAAACTTCAGGCAAACCAGCAGGTTCAGCGTCGTCTAATCTCTCAGCTTTCTGAATGGTTGGGTTCTGATTGGCTAGGCTCTCAGGTTCTTGATTCTCAGGGCACACTGAATGCAACTAACCAAATCGATTGGTCGTTGTTGGAAAGCAAATTAGCGACCAATATCGATTCAACCAAGCACTACCAGCTACTGACTGACCATCCTTTGGTTAAGATCTCCGATGTCAGTATTTCCTCCAATCAAACTCAGGTCGAGTTAGCCGAGCAAGCTTATACCCCGCAGTTTGGGGTGGAAGTGATGTATGCACACCGTCAAGCCAATAACATGGCGGGTGAACCTGCTTCTGACCTGGTGAGTGCTTATCTGACAGTCGACATCCCGCTGTTTACAGGGAGCCGACAAGATAAGAACTTATCGGCTGCTCAGTATCAAGTTGGTGCGGCCAAATCTCAAAAAGACACCTTACTTTCCCAAATGAACGCGCAAGTGAACGCATTGCTGGTGGACAGATCAAATCTGATCCAGCGATTAGATCGCTATCAAACGTCCTTGCTTCCTCAAACCGCAGCACGAATCAGCGCGGTTGAAAGGGGCTATCAAAACAATACCGCTCAGTTTAACGATGTCATTTTAGCAACGACCGATGAGCTGGCGCTTAAGTTAGAGCAACAACGTTTGATCACCGATCTCAACATCGTTAACAGCAAACTGGCGGCGTTAGTCAGTGGCTTTGAATACCAAGTAAACCAACCACAACTCAATTCAAGCGCAACTAAACACACAGCCAATCAATAAGGGAATAGACAATGAGTTCAGTAAAAGTAGCAACAATCGCTTTATTGGTCGGTGGTGCATTGGGTTTTGGTGTGAATCACTTTGTCGTTGGGTCAGCACATAACATGTCAGCAATGGCAACGAGTACAGGCGCCGAAGTAAGTAAACAAACCAAGGATGAGCCTTTGTATTGGGTAGCTCCGATGGACCCAAATTATCAGCGTGATAAGCCGGGCCAGTCGCCAATGGGGATGGATCTTATCCCTGTGTATGCAGACGATGTGAACGGCGGAGCTAAAGATAAGCCCGGAACCGTGTTTATTGATTCTTCCGTGGAAAATAACCTTGGCGTGAAAACCGCACAAGTCACACGAGAAGCGCTATCACCGCGCATTGAAACCGTGGGTTATGTGGCGTTCGATGAAAGTACATTGTGGCAAACCAACGTAAGAGCAGCTGGTTGGGTTGAGAAGCTCTACATCAACGCAGTGGGTGAGAAGGTAAACAAAGGTGATGTACTTTTCACACTCTATTCTCCAGAGCTTGTTAAAGCACAAGAAGAGTTGATCAGTGCTTATAAAACGGGTCGTAAAGGTTTGATCAAGGGCTCGACTGAACGCTTAATTACCTTGGGTGTTGATAAGACTCAAATCCGCGCTATTACGCGCAAAGGCAAAGCCTCACAAACCATTGAAGTCAAAGCGCCAGCCGATGGTGTCATCGCAAGTTTGAATATCCGAGAAGGTGGTTACCTTTCACCTGCACAAGCGGTGATCAGTGCTGGCCCATTAGGCGAAGTATGGGTTGATGCTGAGGTGTTTGAGCGTCAAGCGCACTGGATCTCGTCAGGCAGCAATGCGGTGATGACGCTAGATGCCATTCCCGGCAAAGAGTGGTTGGGTAATGTCGATTACGTGTACCCAATCCTTGACCCAAAAACTCGAACCTTGCGCGTTCGTTTGAAGTTCTCCAATCCAAATGGCGAGCTTAAGCCAAATATGTTTGCAAATATTGCGCTGAAACCCATTAGTGATGAAGCGGTTCTTACTATCCCAAGATCTTCGGTGATTCACTCCGGTGGTATGACTCGAGTGGTGATGTCAGAAGGTTCTGGCAAGTATCGCTCTGCTCGTATTGAGGTTGGTCGTGAAGCTGGCGAAAAAATAGAGGTGCTTCAAGGGCTAGAGCAAGGTGAGAGTATTGTCACTTCTGCACACTTCATGTTGGATTCTGAATCGAGCCAATCAGCTGATCTGTCACGCATCAATGGTGTTGAGGAAGAAGCGGAAACCGTATGGGCAAACGGTGAAATTTCCGATGTTATGCAAGGCAGCCGTATGGTGACGATTAACCATCAGCCTGTTCCAGAATGGGATTGGCCGGGCATGGTGATGAATTTCACCTTTGTGGAAGGCTTGGACATGAGTGACGTGCAACGTGGTAAGGCAATTGACTTTGAGATGAGAAAGACAGAGTCAGGGCAATACGAGGTTGTTGATTACAAGGTCAACAAACACAAGATCGCCGGCGAAGTTTGGGTAACGGGTGACATTACCATGTTGATGGCAGATTTTGGCATGATCACTGTAAAACATCAGCCAGTCCCTGAGTGGAATTGGAAAGCGGGTGAAATGAATTTCCAAGCCAGTGATGACCTTGATTTATCTGAGTTTGCCGAGGGTCAAACCATTCGGTTTCTAGTGGCAAAGCAAGGTTCTGATTATGTGCTCAAATCTCTCGAACCGACGAATAGCACGGGTGAGGGCGAACTATGATCAATGCAATCATTCGCTGGTCTATTAGCAACCGCTTCTTAGTGTTGGTTGCTACTGTAGCCATCGTATTTGGCGGCTTATACAGCGTTAAAAATACACCTGTCGATGCCATTCCTGATTTGTCAGATGTTCAGGTGATCATCAAAACCAGTTATCCGGGGCAAGCCCCACAAGTGGTCGAGGATCAGGTTACCTATCCATTGACCACCGCCATGTTAGCTGTACCGGGTGCTGAAACAGTTCGTGGCTACTCGTTCTTTGGTGATTCCTATGTCTATATCATCTTCAATGACGATACCGATATGTACTGGGCGCGTTCACGAGTGTTGGAGTACTTAAGCCAAGTTGCACCTAACTTGCCATCGAGTGCCAAGCCAACACTAGGGCCAGATGCAACCGGTGTGGGCTGGGTTTACAGCTACGTGTTGCAAGATAAAACCGGTCAGCATGACTTAGCGGAACTTCGTAGTTTGCAAGATTGGTTCTTGAAGTATGAATTGCAAACTGTAGAAGGCGTGTCTGAAGTTGCGACCGTTGGCGGCATGGTGAAGCAGTACCAAGTACAGATTGATCCTGCCAAGTTACGTGCATATGACCTGACGCTTCAGCAAGTCAACAAGGCAATCCAAGATGGTAATCAAGAAACAGGAGCGTCTGTTGTTGAGATTGCCGAAGCCGAACACATGGTTCGCACCACGGGTTACCTGACAAGCATCGAAGACATTCAATCTTTGCCGTTAAAAGTGACAGACAAAGGTACTCCGCTGCTATTAGGTGACATTGCTGACATTAACCTTGGCCCACAAATGCGTCGTGGTATCTCGGAACTCAATGGTGAGGGCGAGGCGGTTGGCGGCGTTATCGTGATGCGCTTTGGTGAAAATGCCAGTGAAGTGATCGACTCGGTTAAATCCAAACTCGCTGAACTGCAAGCTGGCTTGCCTGATGGTGTTGAGATTGTCGCGACTTATGACCGTTCGACTTTGATTGATTCAGCCGTTGAAAACCTTTGGAAGAAGCTGGCTGAAGAGTTCATCGTGGTCGCCGTGGTGTGTGCGTTGTTCTTGTTCCATATCCGCTCATCACTGGTTATCGCACTAAGCCTGCCTGTTGGTATCTTGGGTGCATTCATTGTGATGCATTGGCAGGGTATTAACGCCAATATCATGTCTCTTGGCGGTATAGCGATTGCGATTGGCGCCATGGTGGATGGTGCCATCGTGATGATCGAGAACGTTCATAAACACATTGAACGGACTCCGCTCACTGACAAAAACCGTTGGCAGGTGATTGGTAAGGCAGCAGAAGAAGTTGGCGCACCGCTGTTCTTCTCTCTGATTATCATTACCTTGAGTTTTGTGCCTGTGTTCGCGCTAGAAGGGCAAGAGGGCAAGATGTTCTCGCCACTTGCGTTTACCAAGACGTATGCAATGGCCGCTGCAGCCGGTTTGGCTATCACGCTTGTGCCTGTGCTAATGGGTTACTTCATTCGTGGCAACGTGCTACCTGAACACAAAAACCCAGTAAACCGCAGCCTAGTGGCGATGTACAAGCCGCTTCTGAACCTCAGCCTAAAATATCCAAAGGTGATGATTGTTATCGCACTTGGCTTAATGGCGTCTGCTTATTACCCAACCAGTAAGCTTGGTAGCGAGTTCATCCCTCCTTTGGACGAAGGGGATTTGATGTACATGCCAACTACATATCCGGGTATTTCAATTGGTAAAGCGCGTGAGTTGTTGCAACAAACCAACAAGCTCATCAAAACCATTCCAGAAGTCGAAACCACGTGGGGCAAAATTGGCCGAGCAGAGACAGCAACCGATCCTGCGCCACTGACCATGATTGAAACCGTGATTCAGCTTAAGCCGCGAGATGAATGGCGTGACGGTGTCACCACTGAGTCGCTACGAAAAGAGTTTGATGAACTGATTCAATTCCCCGGTTTGACCAACGCTTGGGTCATGCCAATCAAAACGCGTATCGACATGTTAGCGACCGGTATCAAAACGCCAATTGGTATCAAAATCGCTGGCCCAGATCTGAGCGTGATAGAGGATATTGGCTCTCAACTTGAACCTATTCTTAACAACGTTAGTGGTACAGCTTCTGTATACGCCGAGCGTGTTGCGGGTGGTCGTTATGTCACGATAGACATCAAACGTCGTTCTGCTGCGCGATATGGCTTAAGCATTAAAGAAGTGCAACAGGTTATCTCGACTGCGGTTGGTGGCATGAATGTGGGCGAAACCGTTGAGGGACTAGAGCGTTACCCAATCAATGTCCGTTATCCACAAAGCTATCGTGACTCTGTCGTCAAGCTGCAGAACTTACCGTTAGTAACACCAAATGGAGCTCGCATCGCTCTATCGGACGTAGCAGATATTCGTTACGAAGATGGCCCTCCGATGATTAAAACGGAGAACGCGCGTCCTAATGGTTGGGTGTTCGTTGATATCGAAGGGCGCGACCTTGGTTCTTACGTGGCAGAGGCGCAAAAAGTCGTTACAGATCAAATCGTCTTGCCTGCTGGTTATTCACTGGCATGGTCTGGTCAATACGAATACATGGAGCGCGCCAAAGAACGTTTAAGTGTCGTTGTGCCAATCACCATCGCCATCATCATGTTGTTGCTCTACCTCAGCTTCCGCCGTGTCGGTGAGGTGATGATGATCATGCTGACATTGCCACTCGCAATGGTTGGCGGCCTATGGCTGATGCATATCCTCAATTACAACTTCTCCATTGCAGTGGGGGTGGGCTTCATTGCCCTCGCCGGGGTTGCTGTTGAGATAGGTGTGATCATGTTGGTCTACCTAAACCAAGCTTGGCACTACAAAAAGTTGGATGCAGAAGAGAACCAGCAAGCACTTCAGAGTAAAGACTTAACGGATGCGATCCGTGAAGGGGCAGGACTGCGTGTCCGCCCTGTGATGATGACGGTACTTACGGTGATTATCGGCCTCATTCCAATCATGTATGGCGAGGGTACGGGCTCAGAAGTGATGCAACGAATCGCAGCACCAATGATAGGCGGTATGGCGTCTGCCCTGTTGCTCACCCTATTAGTGTTGCCTGCAATCTTTAAGCTCTGGAAACAGCGAGAGATTACTCAGAGCCAAAACGAGACAAGTAAATAACGCACTGACTATAAAGCCCTTACTTGCGAGACCGGAGTAGGTAAGGGCGCACCACATGAACATGTGAAACTAACATAAAACAGAATTAATCTAAGGAACGACCATGAAAAAGACACTAATTGCTATCGCTCTAACACTGACCACTGCAACGGCTTTTGCTGAAATGGCTCACTCAATGATGAAAAATGGAGAGATGGATCATTCAAAAATGGATCACAGCATGATGAAGGATGGAAAGATGGACCATTCGATGATGAATATGGAAGGCATGTCTGAAGTGGGTATGCCTGCGACAGGCGCAAAGCCGGATAAAGTGGTTCATGTTCTGCTAAGTGACGATATGAAAATCACATTTAAGAACAAGGTTGATATTGAGCCGAACGACGTGGTGCAGTTCGTTGTGATGAACACAGGCAAGATTGATCACGAATTTTCGATTGGTTCTGCTTCAGAGCAGCTAGAGCACCGTGAAATGATGAAAAACATGGGTAATCACGCTCATGACTTGGGCAGCACAGTTACAGTTAAGCCGGGTAAAGCGAAGCAATTGCTGTGGCATTTCCATGGTGATAATAACGTAGAGTTAGCGTGCAATATCCCTGGTCACGCTGAAGCGGGTATGGTGAAGTCGTTAACGCTTTAGACGTTAATCAATAGCGCTTTGTTGAATTAGAAATTCAATGAGGGCTAGAAAATTAAAGATAAGTCTTAACTTATACCTAAAGCGCTTTGCTGTGAGGGATTCGCTGAGGCTTATCTGTAGTTAGAATCACTGTAGCAAGATAGAAGTTTCAAGCAGGTGGTGTGCCTCGCCGCTCAGGTGCGGTAGCTCTGCCATGATCTTTTTAAACTTGTCATCGATTGATTCTGCTTCATTCAGCGATCGAAAAGCCAGTACAGCCTGTTCAGGTTCGCTGTTCACATAACCTTTCAATGTATCTAGCTGAATTTTATTGGCATTTTCAACTTTTGACAGTGCGACATTGATTGCTTCGGTATTGATTGTTAACTCATTGCTTTTAAACATTTTTAATTATTTTTGGTTGTTGCTAATGCGCGCACATTACCACAACTGTTTTTGCAGATATTGACCAAGATTATTAAATTGGAATAATTTTGAAAATCATTAAAAGCTGAACTGCAATGTGTGATTTGGATAGGTGTCAGAAATACGAAGCGATTTAAGGAGTTAATAGCTTTGGTTGGTCAATTAGCGTTGATTCGTCAGTCTAAGCTTAAACAAAATAAGTTAAATCAGTATAGATTTAATGACTATAGATTTAATGACTATGGATTTATCGAACGGAGAAAGTTTTTGAATAGGGTATCGCTGGAAGAAAGCACGTCATGGAGCTTAAGGAGAAGTTGGAGCGTGCAGCGGGAATCGAACCCGCATCATCAGCTTGGAAGGCTGAGGTAATAGCCATTATACGATGCACGCACACTGTCTTAAGAGTAAGACTGAGGCATCAAGAAGACTGGAGCGTACAGCGGGAATCGAACCCGCATCATCAGCTTGGAAGGCTGAGGTAATAGCCATTATACGATGTACGCACATCGTCTTAACGAGAGTGATAATGCCACATCTAACTGAAAACGAAACCTTTTTCTTTCATTTTTATTCTAAGTGCTCGCATAACCACCACTCCGCTAGTTTTTCAATCATGTTCGGCGTTTTCAGAGTGAATAAAATGTGACTAAACTCTCGTTAAACGGAGGGCGAGAAACAATGGAAAATCCCCCGCTATTTCTGTGACAAATTCGGTTTGATTTATAAACCAGTTTGTTGGTGTTAGCTTGTCATAAAACCCATACAAATTAAGGAATTTGGAGTGTTAACATAAACTGATTTTTAATCGTGTTTTGGCGTCCATTAATAACAATCTGAATGCATAAATTTAACTTATTAGTCGGTCAAAACATTCAGTAAACTAATCCCAAATGAGTAGAGTTATAGAGACTTCTAAGCCTTTGCAGAAAAAAGTAACGAGTTCAGTTGATAATTTACGCAAAAGTCTCGTCATTCCGTCTATCGTTTGGTACATTTGCCGCACATTTTGTCTCCCCTAAAATACCCATGCCTTCTCAGTTCCGAATTAACAAAATTGTTGAAATTGGTGACACTCTTCACCGCAGTGGTTGTGCTCCTTACAAGCTAGAGAAATACACTCAATTCTATGCAAAAAAGCATGGTGTTGATGTGATGATCCAAGCTACGCCAACTGCGATTAACTATCAATTTCCAGACGATAACAACGCCGTTATTCTTAAGCGTCTAAAGCCTGCGTCGATTAATCTGAGTTTGTTGGCCAATACGATCATTCGTATTAACCAACCGAGTAGTGAGCCTGTACCAGAGCCTGTCGGTTACTCTAAATTTGTGACGGCACTTGCCAATATGGGTATTCCGCCTGCGTATTTGATGCTGGTGGGCAGTACGTTGGAAGCGGTTGGATTTTCTGCGTTATTGGGTTTGATGGTTTGGGTATGTCAGCAAGTTCTTCATTCACGTCGTGCTATCGCGGTTGAATTCATCTCGGCACTGCTAACCGGTATTTTCGTGGCGTTTTTGGCAAGCACAGGTTTACCGATTCCTGTGTGGGCGTTGTGTATCGCCTCGATTGTCTTGTTTGTCCCCGGTTTATCCATAGCCAACGCATTAGAATGTTTGGCGTTTAATGACTTGGTTTCTGGTACCAGCTTGCTAGGGCAGAGCGCCTTAACCCTGATTAAGCTGTTTGTAGGGATTATCATGGGGCTCAACATCGGTGAAGCGATATGGGGACAAGCGGTCTCCATCGACTATACCAATGCGGTACCGATGTGGATGCACATATCTGGCTTGGTGCTGATCTCTGTTTCTATCGGTGTGATGTTCAATGCGCGACCTAAAGACATCTTACTTGGTTTACCAGTAGCGGTTCTCGGTATGTGGGGCCCGTTCTATCTAGGTTTTGATAGTGGTTGGGTTGTCGGTACTTGGGTTACGACGGTTCTTATTACTTTGTACGGAACTTGGATTGCTAAAAAGATGGAGCTCACGGGCTCTATTTATATCGTGCAAGGGATCATCATCTTGGTTCCGGGTAGCCGAGTATTAGTGAGTGCCAGCCAATCGGTGTTTGAACAATCGATTCTGCCTATCCCGAGTATTGGTTTGTCGGCGTTATTCATGTTCTCTGCAATCGTGGCAGGGCAAATCACCGCTTACTCGATTTACTCACCAAAAGTCGAACGTTAAGCCGTTCCGCTTTTCAAACCTTTAAACAAACACAGCTTAGCGGCTGTGTTTGTTCGTTTTAGGTACTGCTCTTTTTTAAGACAATTAGCTCTCCGTAAAACTTGTTAGATTTATGCTCGCTAAGCCTGACAAGAGCCATTAAAATGGAACAAATTCTATTTAAATGAAGTATTAACGTATGTCCTTACCTCCTTGTCCGCAATGCCAATCTGAATATGTCTACCCAGACCAAAACAACCTAATCTGCCCTGAGTGTGCCTATGAGTGGAATCCAGAAGAAGAGCGTTTAGAAAGAGAAGCCGCGCGTGTTAAGGACGTAAATGGCGTTGTATTGGAAAGTGGCGATAAAGTTACCTTCATTAAAGATCTAAAAATTAAAGGCAGTTCTAGCGTACTGAAAATCGGCACTAAAGCCGTGATTCGACGCATCAACGAAGGCAAAGATCACCAGCTAGATTGCAAGTTGGATGGTGGCGGTGAAATGTTGGTTACGGCGAAGTACGTTAAGAAGCAATAGTCGATAATCGGTCAAAATTGCGAGTTGCTACTGAACTAAATAGCGTAAAACCGGCGGAGAATTAACATCATATGGACATGGTTAAAGCTGCTCTTTCGCATTCAACTGCCTTTCATCACTATGTGAACGCCTGTGTTGAAGATGGGTTAGATATTTACACGGGCATTTCTGATGGCAGTGATGCCTATTTAGAAAGACGAATTGCTTATTCAAAAGGTGGGGGTTTGCCAGAAGGGTGGACGCCTGCTTCTACTTATTTTTGTTTCGAGTCTGGACGTATTCTTGGAGTGATAAGAGTTCGTCATGGCACCAGTCCGTACATTCACGATGTCATCGGACATATCGGCTACGAGACTTTGCCACAAGCCAGAGGGCGGGGTATCGCAAGTCATATGTTGTCTTGGGTTCAACGACACGTATTGACCGAAAGCGCTATTATTACGTGTGAGAGGGGCAATATTGCTTCGCAAAAGGTGATAGAGAAGTGCGGTGGACAATTCCTGAATACCTTTTATTCAGAGCAAGATAAACACGAAGTCTTACGTTACCAACTAGAACCAAAATGAACATTTAAGCGTGGCATTTTTGGTTGTGTCTGGGGCTCTGAATTCCGGCTTAAACGAAAATGAAACCATAGCCAATTATTGTTGGAGGTATTTTGAAGTATTCAACAAGACCGGCTCAGTCATCAGATTATGAATTTCTGTTTGAGCTCAAGAAAGCCGCTGAGTTTGAACCGATCAAAGCCGTATTTGGCTGGGATGAGCAAATTCAACGAGATATACACGCCGAAGAGTGGGCAGAAGAACGACCTGAAATCATTGAATATCAAGGCAAGGCGATTGGCAGTGTGTTGTTGCAAGACAAAGGCGAACACTTCTATTTTTGCCGATTCTTCTTACTGCCTGATTATCATGGAAAGGGCATTGGTAGCCAAGTACTGAAAGATTGCTTAACTAAGGCTGACAGCCTCAATAAACCCGTCGAACTTTGTTACCTAAAAGGTAATCGAGTTGGGGAGTTGTACTTGAGGTTTGGCTTTGAAATCACCTCTCAGAACGAGCAGTTTGTCTATATGTGGCGTAAATAGACACTCATTCAAAATGATCACACCGTGTCGGTAACTTGATAGGCACCTGACACTTATCTAACGTAAAACCTTGTAAAGCTCCCTATGCTTGATGACTAAGCGATTACACTTAGAAAAGATCGAGCGTAAGGGAGTGTGCAATGAATTATTACCCGACTTCAAAAATCGTGGGTGAACAAAGGTTTGGCTTTGGGCCAAAACTAGGTCAAACAACCTATTATTCTCCTGTAGAACAGTTGGATAAAAAGCCATTCGTTCACCAAGCTATACAAGACTTACCGAGTACTGAATCTACTCTGATTAAAGTAGGAGAGAATCGTGTACAACGAATGAAGGCCAAGGGTGACGAACAACAGATGCAAGCCACGAAGAAAGAAGCGCAGTCTTTTCTTCGAACGCAGTATCGACAACAAGCTCAAGCTCGCCACCTACAAAGTGTTGAAACTCCTTATGGTTTTCAAGAGCGCATCATTCAGTTTTGGAGCAATCACTTCGCCATCTCGGTCGATAATCGAAAACTGATGCCCTTGGCCGCCAGCATTGAAAACGATGTGGTTCGCCAGCATTGGAATGGTAACTTTGGCGAGATGCTGATGGCTTCTTCTAAACATCCTGCGATGCTTCTGTATCTCGATAATCAACTCTCGATTGGTCCCAATTCAAAAGTCGGAAAGCGCCGTAATAAGGGGCTCAATGAGAACCTCGCTCGTGAGATCTTAGAACTCCACACTCTTGGCGTTGACGGTTCTTATACTCAGCAAGATGTTATTGCTTTAGCAAAAGGCATTTCAGGCTGGGGCATTAAATTCAAATCTCCTGATGCTGGTTTTCGATTCGCTAATAATCTGCATGAGCCAGGAAGTATCACACTGCTTGGAAAGTCCTATTCTCAATCCGGGGTCTCGCAAGGAGAGTCGTGTTTAAAAACCTTAGCGACCCACAAAGACACTGCTGCGCACTTGGTTGATAAGCTTTGCCAGCATTTCATTGGCGACATATCTAAAGAACTCTCAGAGCAAATGGTTGCTGAATATCTGAAAGGCGAGGGAGATTTACTGCCTATCTATCGCTTGTTATTGAACAGCGCTGAGGCGAGTAAACCTAACCCTAATCGTTTTAGACCGCCGAAGGAGTGGCTGTTTGCCGTTCTTCGTAGTGCCGATATTTCTTTAAACGAGAAACAGGCATTCAATGCACTCAACAATTTAGGGCAGCCTCCTTTTAAACCGGGTTCACCTGCAGGCTGGTCGGATCAAGACAGAGACTACAATAGCCCTTCGGCGTTGACTCAACGTATGCAAGTTGCGAATAGGCTTGCGTCTGCTGCAATAAAATCGGCTAAAGCGTCAGGAGTTAAGCCGAAAGCGGTAGTGGATAAAGTGATCGCGGGTTTATATGGCGATGCTATTGATGAACACACCCAAATTGTATTGAACAAAGCCGACAGCGCTGCAATGCAACTTTCCCTGTTGTGGCTAAGTCCGCAGTTTCAATATCGTTAGGAGTGGGTATGAAAAAGTCAGATTGTTCTCAGAATAAAGCGCCACATAGTATTAACCGCCGCCAGTTCATGGGTATTGCGGCGGCTGTTGGCGTCAGTGCGATGCTGCCATTTCCAAGCTTTGCCAAAACAGGTTCAGACAATATCTTCATTTGGGTATCACTGCGTGGCGCGATGGATGGTTTAAATGTTGTAGTGCCGCATGCCGATCCGGATTACTCTAATTTGAGACCCAACATCGGATTAAAACCTGAACAGCTAGTGAAGTTGGATGATTTCTTTGGGCTTCACCCATCCCTAAAGCAATGCCATCAATGGTATGAGAGTAACGAACTCAGCTTTGTACACGCTTGTTCAACCGCTTATCGCGAGCGCTCACATTTTGATGGACAGAAGATATTGGAGAATGGCACTTCCGACCCGTTTAACACCGTAGGGTGGATTAACCGTTTACTCACGTTGAGCTCAGAAAAATACGATGGAATAGCGATTGATTCGGGCTTACCACTCATCATGCAGGGCGAATCGACCGTTGCAAGTTGGTACCCAAACCGCTTAAAAACACGTGATAAACAAACGGAACTGCTGGAAGAGTTGTTTCAAAGTGACCAAATGCTGTCTTCAAACTTTGAAAGTGTCATGAAGATAGATCAACTGGTAGGCGACCAAGGTGTCGGCAAACAGTTTAAATCATTGATGGGTAAAACAGGCGACATATTGTCGGCTGATAACGGACCAAACATCGCAGCGTTAGAACTCGGTGGGTGGGACACTCACGCCAATCAAGGCAACGTAAATGGACGGTTGAGTAATCAGCTTAAAACTTTGGATGTTGGGTTAGCGGCTCTCAAAGCTTCACTAGGTGATCGTTGGCAGAAGACAGTGATCATCGCGGCCAGTGAATTTGGTCGAACAGCAAAAGAAAACGGCACCAAAGGCACCGACCATGGCACTGGCAACGTCATGTTTGTTGCGGGTGGTGCGCTGCCATCGTTGAAAGGAGCGGGTGGTAAGGTTATTACCAATTGGCCGGGCTTGAGCCAAAGCCAGCTATATGAAGGCCGAGACCTTAGTCCAACGACTGATATGCGTTCGGTTATCAAGGGTGTGCTCAACCGACATTTATCGATAGAAGTGAAACAACTCAACGCTATCTTCCCTGATAGTGCCGATATTAGACCGATGAATCTTGTTTAGAGTTTTACCAAGACCCAGTTAGATGCGATTCAGTCGTTTGAATCGCTCTCTATTTGTGACTCGCTTGTTTACGATTTAATCGCCAACAGTGCTCCGAACGTCACTAAGCCAAATCCACATGCTTGATTAAGCCTTTTCTTTGCTCTCAATAGATGCTTTTGCAATGTATTCGAAGTAAACAGCATAGCGACAACGCCAAACCATAAACCGTGAAGAACGATCATGTAAAGCCCATAGCCGAGCGCGACATGCTGGTTTTCTGCATCAGGTGAGATGACTTGGCTGAAGATGCTCAAAAAGAACAACATGGTTTTTGGGTTGAGCACGTTACATAAGAAGCCTTGGGCTAAATAGCGCCAAACACTGGTGCTTTGCTTTGCATCTTCCATCGGTGCAAGCTTGTTGTCCGCACTCAAGATACCTTTTAGCCCTAGATAAATAAGGTAGGTTGCACCTGCGTATCTAATCATGTCAAACAGCTGCTCATTCTGTGAGATTAAGTAACTGATCCCAAGCATTGAATAACTGATGTGAGCACAAATCGCTAAACTCACACCGATTGCAGTCCAAATCCCTGCTTGTCTTCCTTGGTTGACACTGTTTTTCAAAACTAAAACGAAATCAGCGCCTGGGCTGATAACAATCAATAGTCCCAATACTGCTAGGATTAACCACTCCATAATGACTCCAACTCTTTATATTTGATGAGCCAGCATTGTATGGTTTTTTATTGCTGCCTATAATCGAAATGAATTCCACCTATCTGTGAGAAAAAATCACACATGAGACATTTGAAAGCATTTCATATTTTCCACGTAGCAGCGCATTCGAGTAGTTACAGTGAAGCGGCGGATAAACTCAATATCACACATGGCGCGGTGAGTAAGCAGATCAAGGTATTGGAAAATCACTTATCCCAAGTTTTGTTCTACAAACAGGGCAGGAATGTGTGTCTCACCAAAGAAGGGGAATTACTCAAAGGTTACACAGAGCAAGCGTTCCAAGCCTTGGAGACTGGAGTCCATAAGCTTAATCAGCTGAATCATCAAGCGTTGGAAGTTTCATGCGAACCCACATTGACCATGCGTTGGTTAATGCCTCGACTCGGTGATTTCTATAACGAATCCGGAATTGATGTTCGATTGTCGACTGCTGGTGGGCCTGTGAACTTGAATACGACAGGGCTCGATATGGCGATTCGCCGAGATGACTTTAAATTAACCGAGCGTTACGAACAGATACCGCTAGTTGAAGAGTGGGTAGGCCCTGTGTGTTCCCCGGGTTATTGGCAGCAGGTAAAAGATAACTTAGATGATGTGAAATTACTGCACAGCAGTACACGGCCAGGTGCTTGGAGTCATTGGGGTGCTATCACTATAGATAAAGTTAATGGTGGAGAGTGGTCAAAAGCTCGAGCGAACCAAACATTTGCACACTTCTACTTTTGCTTTCAGGCGGCTGTCGATGGGTTAGGCATAGCGCTTGGGTCTTATCCACTTGTCGCCGACGATCTTGAAAGAGGTAACTTGATCGCGCCGTTTGGCTTCGTACCTTCTGGTCACCAGTACATATTGCTCACGCAAGATAGCAACCATGAAGAGCCAGAAAGCCCGTTTGTTGTTTGGCTGAAGAATGAGTTATCGCAGTGTGTTCCAACTTTATAGGAACGACATCCGACCTAGAAGTGTGCTTGTCTTATGTCAGGCTCTAGTTCGTTGTTGTGGAAATCACTCAATAGGCAAAGACAGCACGCCACCATTGAGTTCGACTTGTTTTAGCCATTCGGTTGGAATTTCGCCATCTCCTTCGTAGAAACACGCCGCTAATACCGCGCCAATTACAATCGCACGACCGCAGCTGTCACCACCACATAAGATGTTGTCGCGAATGCCTTGTTGATAACTCTGAGCACCTGCAATAATGCGAATCAGCAAGGGGAACGCGGCACTCAGTTCACAATGCAATCCAAACTTCTTCGCGGCATCTGTAATCGAAAGCTCAGGATCAGCCAGTGCTTCGTCGATTTGATCGTGTATGAACTTGCTACAAGTTTGTCGCACCATTTCTACCGATTGCAGTGGAGAGTTGCCTTGAATTGCCGCTTGAACCAATAAGGTGATGGCTTGTGCCCATTCCACGGCTTTGTCGTTGTTGTTGGTCACTCGTACCGCACTCTCTACCATTGCCGGTAAGGTGTGAGAGGTGTAAGTACACGCCACTAAAGGAATTAGCTTTGAAACAGCAGGTAGCTGGGTGTCATCAGCGCCACAGGCTGTGATTGGAGCTTCTGTTAGCTCTAGTTTATGTATGTTCAGCAAGCTCATACGAGTCGCTTTATCAATGTAACCTTGCCAACTGCCACCAAAATCAAACCAGAAACGGAAGTGCTTAATGTAACTCGCTTCGTCGTAGTGTTGATTATCGGCTAGGCTATCGACCATCGCCAATAACTGAGCACCGTATTGTGATTGGTCGCCAGCGGTTTTACCTTGGTGGGCGAAGTAGCCTTTGTCTTGATAATCGAACTGGTTTGGTGAGCGAAATTCTGGTTCAAAACCCGCCACGTGCAAGATCCTCTCTTGGTCATACAACCAATGCAGCCCCATGGAAGCGGCGTCTCCAACCAATGCGCCGACAACGGCGTAAAAAGCTCTTTCTTTATGATTGTCCATGTTGAGCGATGTCCTTGAGAAGAATCAACGTAGTTCGATACGTTAAGTATAGTGATTAGACGAGTATTTTGCTGTGTTTCTAAGAATAAATATGAAGGAATAAATCCTGATTGGTCAATAACTTAAACCAATCAGGTAAAATGGATAAGGGCGATGAATAGTCTGGTGAATTCGTATTTTTGATTGGTGGTGTTATTGATGGTTGAGATAGGCACTAGAGCGCTGCTCAATCACTTTGAAAAGACGTGAAAGCGCAAAGCACAAAGCAAAATATACGAAGCCAACAATGAGCCAGATCTCAAAGATCAAACCTGAAGAGTTTGCCATTTCAGTACCAACAAACGTCATCTCTTGGATAGAAATCAGAGACACAATCGACGTGTCTTTAACCAAGGAGATTGCTTGGCCAGCCAAAGGCGGTGTGATGGCCGTTAATACTTGCGGGCCAACCACAAATCGATACTTAGACAACGCCGATAAGCCGAGTGAATCGGCCGCTTCCCATTGCCCTTTAGGAATACTTTCTAAGCCAGCTCGAATCACTTCTGCGATGTAAGCCGAAGAGAGCAAACCAATACAGATAACACCAGACGCCAAGTTTTCCCAAAGGTTAGCAGGACCAAACAGAAAGGCTTGAACAGCGTTAATCTCGCCGTTGTGTTCACGTAAGATACTTTCTAAACCAAGTAATGGAATCAGTTGGTTAGAAACGAAGAAATAGAATATGAAGACAAAAACCAGTGGTGGAATATTTCGAACCAGTTGGATAAAAATCAGTGCAGGCGTACGAAAGAAAGCAATTTTAGAGTGCCTAGCAACGCCAAGTAATGTGCCAAAAGAGAGTGCTAAAACCATGCTCCAAACACTCAAGCGCAGTGTCGCGATCAAGCCTTGGAAAAAGTAAGGAATATTGCCTTGAGAAGGCGGAATGAAAATCAGGGTAAACGCATCTTCCCAGCGCCAATGGTAGTTAATACCAACAGCGGAACGATAATAAAGCCAACCTGCGAACGCGAAAATGATCGCAAACAACACTCCATCTAATAGATTGAGGCGTTGATACCAAGGCTTCGTGTGAAGGTTGGGCTTGGGCGTTGATAATGCGCTAGTACTACTCACGTCATTCCTGTTTAAACAATGATAATTAATATGCTGTGAGAGTGGCTATGAGTTTATAGCTATCTCGGGTGTTTCTTAAAAGACAGTACCAGCAAGGTACTGCCTTGATTGGTTCTTTAGCGTCTAATTGGCAGTTGATTACTGACCTTGAGCAATCTGGTCTTGCCAATCTAGAGTAGAGAACCAGTACTCGTAACGCTCTTTCAACCAACCGTCTTCAGTACGTGCTTTGATCCACTCGTTGAAGAATTCTGTCTTGTCAGTTTCACCTAGGCGAACTGCAAATGCTTCATTACCTTTTGATAGGCGTTCTTCGAATGGAATAAATAGCGTGTCTGCGTTTTTAATCGCTTCATGTTCTGGTTTCGGGCTAGACGCGATCACCGCGTGCGCGTTGCCGTTTAACACTTCTTGGAATGCTTGAGCATCGTCATCGAACTGTAGAACTTTCGCTTTAGGGAAGGTTTCACGAGCCACTTGAACTGTGAACGCACCACGACGCGCAGCGATTTTTACACGGCGAGAATCAAAATCAGAGATTTGTGTAAAACCTTCTGCTAGCTCTTTATTCGCTGCCAGTTGGACGCCGGAGTGCGAGTAAGGTTCAGTGAACAATACGCTTTTAGCGCGAGCTTCAGTGATAGACATACCGCCAATGATTACATCAAACTTGTTCGAAAGTAGAGAAGGGATGATGCCGTCCCATGCCGTAGGAACGAACTCGACTTTCCAACCCGAATCTTCGGCAAGGCGTTTCGCCACGTCGATTTCAAAGCCAACAAGATCGCCTTGTTTGTTACGCATCGCCCAAGGAACAAACGTCGACATACCAACGCGTAGAGAGCCACGTTCGTTGATTTTGTCTAGGTTAGGCGTTTCAGAAGCAAGAGCAGGCAAACTGACGGCAAGCGCAAGTAGGGCTGTAATTGCGGTTTTAAATAGCTTCATGCTGATAAATCCTTATTGTGTTCGCCAGTTAGCTCCGAGCTTATGCTCAAGCCAAGCAGCAACGGCAGAAAGTGAAAGTGTAAGAGCAAGATAAATGATCGCCACAGAGAACCAAATCTCGAATGGCATCGCGGTTTCAGAAACGATGTTTCTGGCTTCAGTCGTCAGGTCAAAAATAGCCATGACACTCACAATTGAAGAGTTTTTAATAAGAGAGATCACTTCATTGGTCAAAGGTGGCAAGGTGCGTTGCACCACCTGAGGAAGAATCACATCCCAGTAAGTATAGGTCTTTGAGAAGCCCAAGGATTGAGCTGCTTCAAATTGTCCTCTCGCAATACCATTTAAACCAGCACGAAATATCTCGGCGGTGTAAGCGCCTTGGAAAAGTGCCAAGGCTAAAACGGCAGTACTAAAGCGATCGAGCCCTAATACGGGGCCAAATACAAAATAGAGCAAATAAATTTGTACTAATAACGGCGTGTTACGAATCAACTCAACATAGCTGGTGGCTAAGGTGCGTCCAACCACCGAATTGGAGTTTCTCAATAGGGCTGTGGTTAAGCCAATCACCAGCGTTGCAACCAAAGAAATCAAAGAGATATTGATGGTAACTAGTAGCCCTTCAACTAATTCTGCAGGCCACCATTCACCATCTTCATAGAAAGCAATATAGTCCGGCACACGCTCCCATTGCCAGCTGTATCCCATGGTTTGTGCGCCAGAATCGAGAATCCAGACAACAGCGGCCACTAGTACAACAATTTGTATTAGAGCGGAAAGGGCTGGTTTAATAATTCGAATCAACATCAATAAGTCAGGATCTGATTTAGGAACGCTTGAGTACGTTCATGTTGAGGGTTTTCAAAGAGCGCTTGTGGGGTATTCGATTCCACAATTTGTCCTTCATCCATGAAGATAACGCGGTCGGCCACTTGTTTTGCAAAGCCCATTTCGTGGGTGACACACACCATGGTGATGCCTTCGCTCGCCAGTTCAACCATCACATCGAGTACTTCGTTGATCATCTCCGGATCAAGCGCTGAAGTGGGTTCATCGAACAAGAGTAATTCCGGCTTCATACACAGAGAACGGGCGATAGCCACTCGTTGTTGCTGACCGCCAGAAAGTTGTACAGGATATTTGTTGGCTTGTTCAGCGATGTGTACGCGCTCGAGATAGTGCATTGCAATCTTCTCGGCTTCTCGTTTGCTTTTTTTAAGCGTACGAATAGGCGACAGAGTTAGGTTTTCGAGCACGGTAAGATGGGGGAATAAATGAAAATGCTGAAACACCATTCCGACTTGGCCAGGTGTGTTAAATTTACTCGGAAGTACTTGTTCTAACACGCAAAGCTCGCCACTTTCGAAAGGTTCTAGCTGATTGATACAACGGATTAAGGTTGATTTGCCCGAACCTGATGGCCCGCAAATCACCACTATCTCTCCTTGTTCAATATTTAAATCGATATCCTTTAGGGCATGAAAATCACCATACCACTTGTTAAGTGACTTAAACTTAACCATTTCCTTGAGATTGTTCAAATCGTTGTTCATACCTAGTAAAGAGACAGGTTTACCTTACCAATATAGAAATCTGAATGCACATAAAATTAAGGACTTATGAGAATTTAATAGCATCTTGTAGGGCAAATTAAAAAGCAGCGCCCAAAATGAACGCTGCTTCTGTTGTACGAAAGAAAAAAGTAATGGGTTCAGTCAGATGTGAAAATTCATCGTTGTATGACCAATATCTTTACTTTCTCTCTATTTTCCCGATTCTTAGTGAATCGCAGACTCTAGAATCTCACGTGTTTTCTCTGGCGTGATTGCTTGGTTCTCACCAAGTTGTAGGTAGCCGTGTGATTCAAGTTGAGCAACAACATTGTCAATCGCCGTTGCTTTGTTTGTTTCGTAGCCGTCGAACATGGTTGCTACGTCTAGGCTGTGGTAGAACGCTTCGATTGCAGCGATTGTGCGTTCTGCTAAATCAGCACCCGCTTCTAAGCCAAATACGTTACGACCCATTTGCTCTAGCTTGCCACGTTTCGCTTCGATTTGGTTACGAAGTAGTGAAGGTTGAACAATCGCAAGCGAACGTGCGTGGTCTACGTGCCATAGTGCAGTGAATTCGTGGCCAATCATGTGAGTTGCCCAATCTTGAGGAACACCTGTACCAATCAGGCCGTTAAGCGCTTGGTTTGCTGTCCACATTAGGTTTGCACGCCATGCATCGTTGTGACGCTCGTCGTATTGCTTACCCAGTACAAGTAGGTTCTTAAGCAGTGTTTCTGCGTAACCGTCTTGAACCATTGCGTCTGTTGGCATCGTGATGTATTGCTCACATACGTGAACCCACGCATCAACTAATCCGTTGATCAGCTGGCGCTCAGGTAGAGACTTCATTACATCTGGGTCCATAACCGCAAACTTAGGCTGTACTGCAGGGTTAAGGAAAGCAAGCTTCTCTTGAGTGGCTTTACGCGTGATTACCGCACCCATGTTAGATTCAGAACCTGTCGCAGGAAGTGTCAGTACCGCACCGATTGGCGTCGCTTCAGTTACTTGGTGTTTGCCCGTTAGGATGTCCCAACCGTCGCCGTCATATTTAGCCGCTGCAGCAACGTACTTAGAGCCGTCGATTACTGAACCACCGCCAACAGCGATAATGAATTCTACGTTTTCTTCTTTAACAAGAGCGACTGCTTTGTCTAGCGTCTCTTTGGTAGGGTTTGCTTCAACGCCAGAGAACTCGATCCAAGAGTGATCTTTCAAAGATTCTACAACTTGGTCGTAAACACCGTTGCTCTTGATTGAACCGCCACCATAGATGACCAGTACTTTCTTCGAAGTATCAACCGCTTGGCTGATAGCGTTGATTTGGCCTTGGCCGAAATGGATAACAGTAGGGTTAACGTAAGTAAATTGCATCAGAGATTCCTTGTGTAAAGCGAAATTTGTTATTTTGGTTTATTGCTCAATTTCTATATTTGCATATTAGTACAGTAATCTAGGTCAATGAAGAGCTGTTCCTCCAAATAAATTGCCTATTTCTACAAACTTGATATTCTTCCTCTGCTTTAGCTTACTTACTCTTAGCACTTGGAATGGAAAGTCGCCACTTATGAAAACACTCGCTCAGTTGTTACAGTCATATGTAGAACACAAAGGTTGGGATGATCTCGAAGGGATCAGAGAAACTGAAATTAGCGGCGTGTGGTTGTATAGAAGCAGTGGAGGGAATCAGCGTCAGCCATTTACTTACCAGTCTGGCATTATCATGCTCGGACAGGGTAAAAAGAACATCTACATTGGCGAAAGGCCAGTGACTTACGCTGCAGGTGATTATCTTGTGGTGGGTGTGCCAATGCCGTTAGAGTGCGAAGCCTTGCCTGTTAATGGTGAACCATTGCTTGGCTTGTCGATTAGCATTGATTCTCAACGCTTGCATAGCTTAGTCAAAAAGCTCGAAGATCAAGGCTTCTTAGAGAGCTACTGCAATAAGCACAAACAGAATTCTAGCGGCTTAGAATCCACGCCGATGGAAGAGCAAATGCTAGAAAGTTTTACTCGATTGGTGAAAATGCTGCATTGCGACATCGAAGCCAACATATTGGGTGATGCCATGGTCAGCGAAATTGTCTACCGTGCCTTAACCGGTTCAGAAGGGCGAGTGCTGTTTGATTTGGCCCATCATGACGGCCATTACGCACGTGTCGCCAAAGCGCTGTCTAAAGTGCATGAAGAGTACGACCAAACCATCACCGTTCAATCGCTTGCTGACGAAGCCAACATGAGCGTGTCTGCCTTCCACAATGCATTCCGTAATGTCACCTTTGAATCACCTCTTCAATACTTGAAAAAGGTTAGACTTAATAAAGCCAAAGAGCTGATTCAACTAGAAGGCCTTCGTATTAATGATGCTGCACGTCGAGTCGGTTACTCCAGCCCATCTCAATTTAGCCGCGAATTTAAGCGCCACTTCAATACTACTCCAAGAGCGGTTTAGTTCTTCTTTCAACGAAACTATGTGTTGAGAGCTATAATGCCAAAAGCTATGGTGACGATTGCTCATATTTGTTGAATTATATGAGTAAATGTATCTAATCATAGGCATTGTCAGATTGTAGGTATTTGATTCTCGAATATATTATTAACGTACTTATATAAAATAAGCTCTCGAAAATAATTAATTAAATAGCCTAAGAGTTTATGCACAGGTATAGGGGAGAAACTCACTAACTTAGCTATTAACGAAGTTTTAGTGTGAACAACCTATCAAACTGCATCTAAATTTCGTAAATTACTTATCACACTACTTGAGAGAGTATTCAGGATTATTGAATAGTTTAAAAATTAAAGAGAATTTAGCAGTTGATAAAGCCAAATGTGACGGATATTTAGTCGTGTGATGACTAATTATTCTGTAACTTGCTGATTTATAGTCACCTTAGAGTCTGACGGGTATCACGTTTACCCTAAAATAATTCACTTAACATGGCGCTACTTTAATCATTCTTCCAAATACGATTGTTAAATATAAATACGTATACCTATTTTATTAAAAGGATAATACCGATGAGTAGCGATATCATTAAAATTTCAAGAAACACTGAAAACGCACCAATTAATTCTGTATCTACACAAACGGTCGCTTTTTCTCATTATAATAACTTTTCTGCTCAACTTCCGATTGACCCTAAAACGGGTGAAATAGTCATCGGTGATATTAAAGATCAAGCAGCACAATGTTTGAATAATATTAAAGCGATTGTTGAAAGCATCGACCATGTTATGGATGATGTCGTGAAGATTAATGTTTTCGTTAAGAATATTTCTGATATCGATGCTATTGATGAAGTTTACAAAAGCTTCTTCCACAACAGTCTGCCAACACGCACTGTCGTGGGTGTCGCTGCACTGACAAACAGCGATGCGCTGGTTCAAATGGATGCTCTCATTTCTAACGGTGAAGGCACTAAACCACAAGCTCCTTGCGCGCTAATTAAGGTCTCAAGAAATACGGATAACGCACCTCAAAGTGCTGTGTCTACGCAGACTGCAGCCTTTTCTCACTACAACAATCTTTCAGCTCAGTTGCCTATAGATGTAGCCACAGGTGAGTTGGTTGATGGTGGTATCAAAGCGCAAACAGCGCAATGTCTATCAAACATTAAAGCTATTTTAGAAAGCATCGGACACGTCATGAATGATGTGGTTAAAACGACTATCTACCTAAAAAATATCGCAGATGCGGAAGTGGTAAATGAAGTATGTGCTAAATTCTTCCCAAGCTACGTTCCTGCTCGCACCGTTGTTAACGCAACTGAATTACTAATGGGTGCTTTAATTCAAATTGATACATCCATTTCACATGGCGACGGTACACCGCCGCAATTACCAGAAGACACTCGCTTACTGGTTATTGAAACCAATAATACTGTTTCTGCACCATTCATGCCTTATTCGCATACTGTTGCTTTCTCTCACTACAATCATATTTCAGCCCAATTACCTTTAGATCCGAAAACAAATGAAATCGTTGCTGGCGGGGTAAAAGAACAAGCGGAACAATGTTTAAACAATATTAAGGCGATAATTGAAAGCGTTGACCATAGCATGGACGATACGGTGAAAATTAATATTCAACTTAAGGATATTTCAGATATTGATGTGGTAAACGAAGTCTACACCACATTCTTTAATGCTGAGCTGCCTGCAAGAACGGTAGTAGGGGTTTCAGAAATCCCAATGAATGCTTTAGTACAAATTGATGCTGTCGTTTCTAACTGTGAAGGGACACCTCCACAAGACGTTGTTGCATAAATCAATTGAACCCTTCTCGATAATATCGATCAGATCTCGGTTTAGCTTCCAAATAGGGAGCAAACTCAACAGGCCGAGATCTGATCCGTTCACTTCATTACTCAAGTCCATCGAAGCGACACACCTAAGCTTATCCCGTAAACATGGTATTTATAAGGTTGAAGTGTTTTAATATGAAAAACAGACGCTTAACGTAATAAAGAAAACCAGTTTATGCAATTTCGAGCCATTTTACTGCTATGCCTTACCCTAATAGGGTGTTCGTCCAATCAAGAGTTGGTACCCGATCCAACAACCATCACGCTATTTTATGGTGATACATCCATCGCCGCAGGTGTTTTAGAGGATAAAACATTCAATTCAGTCCTTGCCGATAGGGTTGAAAGCGTTACGTTTTCGGGCTCAATATCAAAGAAAGACTCTGGCTATTTTGTCGATATGTTAGTGATTCGAGAAACAAAAGAGCCACGTTCAACACGACAGCTTAACACCTCGCTTCTAATGAAACCGGGAGAGTTAGTAGATGTTGGCGGCGTGAATAACGATGTGTTCAGGGTAATCCTCGAGTAACAAAAATAAAGTGTTCAATTAATCTGATTTTTTGCTTTACCTCAACCTAACTTCAAGTATTAAGCTTCTCTTACTGATTAAGAAGGAGCTTATTATGCAAAATAACTACGTAAAAGAACTCGCCGTTAAAACTTACCAAGAAGACCTTCAAAAAGAGTACGTTAGATCTAAAGCTCAGCCATTCCACGCCCCAAGTTTTATCGGTGGGGTGCTGTTGTCAGTTGTGCTGGTAGGACTGTTTTAATTTATGCAGAATTTCTGATCCATTGCCAACTCTCAACATATCTATTTGCTGCACTTTAATGGCTACGGCACAATCTCTTAGGTTGAATTGTGACGCTAATGTCGAGAGGAAGTGAAGTATGGCAAGTCCAAGAGTATTAAAGTCACAGATTACTGATATTACCTGTGGCGAGAATGTCACTATCATCGAGCCAAGTAACGTTTATGGCTGTGAGCTTAAAGATGATGTGTTCGTTGGCCCCTTTGTTGAGATTCAAAAGAACACCGTGATAGGTGCGAGAAGCAAGATTCAATCTCACACCTTTATCTGTGAGTATGTGACCATTGGAAGTGACTGCTTTGTTGGTCACGGAGTCATGTTTGCCAACGACTTATTCAAAGAGGGCAAGCCAGATCCTAATCCTGAAAGTTGGGGGCGTACCTTGATAGCTGACAACGTCACGATCGGTTCTAACGCTACGGTTCTGTCTGTCAGCATTTGCGAAGGTGCAGTAATCGGCGCGGGCAGTGTGGTAACGAAAGACATCACCGAAAAAGGTATCTACGCAGGTAACCCAGCCAAGAAATTGAGAGGTTTACCGTAACCGTATTAATAAGCCGTGGTTCATGAATCATAAGGTGCGGCTTTTTAGGGAAACAATAGAGTATTTGTCATGGATGTATTTTTACACTTACTTCAACCGAATGACGCGAGTGCGCTCTTGGATTTTGAGGTCGAAAATCGAGAGTGGTTTGAGCAATTTGTTCCAGCTAGGGAAGACCGTTTCTATTCCAATGAGGGTGTGGCCGAGCAAATCACTGACTTTCTGACTGAATATGAAAACGGAGAGATGATCCCTATGTTGATCAAAGACGCCAATGGCACTGTCTGTGGAAGAATCAACATTCGTGGTATTGACTGTAACCGTGAAAGTGGGGAGCTAGGGTATCGAGTAGGTCGTTCCTTTGCTTCAAAAGGCATTGCGTCTAACGCAGTAAAGCAGTTTCTACTCTATTTGGAGGAACAGACCAATCTTAAATATGTTGATGCCTATGCGTTAGTGGGCAATATCGGTTCCAACAAAATCTTATCCAATACCGGTTTTGAATTGGTCGAGTATGTTGAGAGCTACGCGGTGTTTAAAGGAGAACATCAAGATGCTAATTTTTATCGTAAGGTTTTAGCTGACTAGGTGACTATCAGTGCCTTATACATTAGAAGCTGGCAGCGTCCTTCTAGCCAGCTTCGAGTCTTTTTATTTAAAGGTTTAAGGTTACTTCTAGGTTTGGCCACTTCTAGATTTACGGTTACTTCTGAGGTTTGTTATGTTCGATTACGCTAATCGCGATAGCCAAAAACAGGATATCTTTCACTAGGAAGAAGTTAGTGACTAAGATGCCATCCGATACTTTCCAAGCGTTTGGCGTTGTAACCAGGAAGCTAAGTGTCACAACAAAGATAGCCGATGCAGCAATGCCTGAGTAGAAGGCAACTGTCGGTTTCTTAAATCCAACGATCAGTCCAATCGCGACAATGATCTCCGCGCCACCCACCATGTTAGACACAGCTTGGACTGAGAACAGATTGTAAAGCCAGTTCATTGCAGGATGGTTTGCGATTAAAGGCTCGATAAGCATTGCTTCGGTTGGCGTAAACTTGTAAATACCAATCCAAGCTAACACCAACGCTACGCCAATCACGCCTAGGTTATATCCCACATTACTCTGTTTTAAATCATAGGTTTGAACATGCATAAAAGTACTCAATTTAATAAACTCCCTGAATATGACCGCAATAGCTCAGATTAAATTTCGCATTGAGAATAATAATTAATATATTTATCTAAAAACTTAATAGGTAGCGACTTATTGTCTCGATAGGAACTCAAAGGCTAGTGATGTTGAGAACCAAAGCAATGGGTAGGCGATAGTGCTGTTCAAAAGGTAACGCGAGCTTTCTAATTTTTGTTTTCAATATTCATGATTTGGATTAGATTACGCTGATGTTCACCCTAATTATAAGAAGAGTATAACCAGTGAAAATTCATAGAATTAACCCGACCAAACGTTGGTCTGATGTAACTGTTTTTAACGGTATTGCAAGCTTTGTGGAAGTGGCAGAGACGGATACAACAGCAGGAATTAAGAGTCAGGTTCAGCAAATCTTCGAACAAGCCGAAGAAATGATGAGTTTGGTAGACAGCGACAAATCTCGCGTATTGTCAGTGACTATTTATCTCACGGATTTCGCTAACTTTGATGCACTCAATGAAGTTTGGGAAGCGTGGTTCCCTGAAGGCTGCGCGCCAAGCCGTGCATGCGTGAAAGCAGAACTTGCTAATCCTGAGCTACTGGTTGAGATGTCGTTTATGGTTGCTGCGGGTGAAAAGTTTCAATAAGCCGAACTATCGATTGAAATAAGCTTCGTAGATAGAAGTAACGAACAGATAAAACAAAGCCACTCAGGTGAATCACTTGAGTGGCTTTTTAGTGTTCTACGCTACCCGAAACTAAATCGGGTCAGGTATTAAGCGATACCTTGATCTCTTGCCATCTGCTTCGCGATCTTCGGCGCGTGCCATAGACACGGGAGCAAGATAAACGATACCGGAACCGCTGTGATTACAATGAACGACTGTAGAGCGGAGATGCCGCCTGAACCCATCGAGATAAGTGTGATCGCTACCGCACCCATGATGATACCCCAGAAGGTACGTACCGCTGCGTTTGGCTCTGTCGTACCCGTCATTACCACACTGATTGTGTAAGTCATTGAGTCACCTGTTGTCACGATGAACGTGGTCGTCAGGATCAGGAACAGAATTGCAATCAAAGTCGGGAACGGCAGTTGAGCGGTAATGGCCAGTAGCACAGCAGGAAGGTTAAAGCCTTCGAATGCACTAGAGATCACACCTGGGTTCTCTAATTCAAACGCTAAACCGCTACCACCAACGATGCTGAACCAGAAACACGTTACAAGCGGTGCAACGATGCTGATAGAAACGATCATTTGGCGAATAGTACGGCCACGTGAGATGCGAGCAATGAAGATAGCCATCATTGGGCCATAACCTAAGAACCAACCCCAGAAGAATACCGTCCAACCACCTAGCCACGCTGTATCTTGGCGGTATAGCGCCATTGGGATGAAGTTATCAACCATTTCGCCCATACCTTGCAGGTAGCCATCAACGATGAAGCTCGTTGGGCCAACAAGAAGGATGTAGCCGATTAGACACACAGACAAGATGATGTTGTAACGGCTTACCAGTTGGATACCTTTGTTCACGCCGCTCAAAGCAGAAAGCGTGTACATTGCGATAGCAAAGATAATAACGACACTTTGTGTAGCAAAGCTGTCGGAAATACCAAACAGTTCGCTTAGCGCGTAGCTGATTTGTAGGCCAAGGAAGCCGATAGGGCCGATAGTACCTGCGGCTACAGCCACGATGCTGCATGCGTCGACTACGTTACCAACCCAGCTGTTAATCGCTTTGTCGCCAAGTACTGGGTAAAGCAGCGTGCGAGGCTTAAGAGGAAGGCCTTTGTCGTAATGCAGATGCATTAACACGATAGAAGACAAGCCACCTAAGATTGCCCATGCAAGGAAACCCCAATGCATGAAAGATTGTGATAGAGCGTTAAACGCCATCGCTTGTGGATCAGTGTTGCCATAAAGTGGCGGAGCCGAAACAAAGTGAGCAATAGGCTCTGCGGCTGCCCAGAACACACCGCCGCCAGCTAGCAGCGTACATAGGACGATAGACATCCATTTGAAGGTGGTCATTTCAGGTAGGGCAAGCGTTCCTAAGCGAACGTGGCCGGTGCGACCTAGTGCAAGCACTAAACCGATAATGAAGTTGAGAAGTAGTAGGACTTGCCAGAAAGCACCGAACCACTTAGTTGAATAACTAAAGCCGATGTTTACAAGTTCGGACAACACGGAGGTGTTGGTGAAGGCTAGGATGACAAAGAGGGTTAAAAAACTGCCACTAAGCCAAAAGACTGGGTTTCCGAGTTCCAGTTTTTCACCCAAAGATTGAGCTTTATTGAAATCGATAGAAGTAGATTCTGCGTTGATGTTTTCGTTGGCGACTTGCGTCAAGTTGGACATTATTTCTTCGCTATATTTGGCTCTTTCGAGCCTATGTATTTCTCCCACACTTGCATTGTAAATGTGAGGTTCGTCAAAAAAATCCGCGATACTACCACAATTGTTAAGAAAAAGTGGGCAAATTTATAAAAGAAATCAGTTCTACGGCGAAATCAATCCCTTTTGGTTAGTTTTAAAACGAAATTTCAGAACGAACAAATAAAGCAGATATGAATAGAGTTTTGTAATTAAGGATACGAATTAGGCGATATTTTTTAGCGTACCGAAATAAATTTAATATTAGTTGTTCGTGCAAAATAAGTGTCGACTCATTGCATGCTATAAACAAATTAATGCGAGTCATTTTATAAATATCGAATATTTTAGGTGTTAAATTGGCACTGTTACCTACAGTTGTTTTGCGAAGAGATTTAAGTGATGAGAAATATGACACTTAAATTAAGCATCTTGAAACAATAACTTAAGGGACAGCTAACATGCACCTAAACCAAGGAAGAGTGGCCAAGAAAGTTTTTACACTCAGTACTCTCACCGCGTCATGCTTAATGGCGTTCAACAGCTACGCGGCTGTGGATTGTTCAACGTTAGAAGCGTGGGATTCCGCCACGGTGTACACCGGTGGTGATCAGGTTTCACATGACGGCAGCGCGTACTCAGCGAATTACTGGAATCAAAATAACAACCCGAGCCAATTTGAGGGTGACTATGCACAATGGAAAAAGATTGATGTGTGTAGTGGTGGCGGAGGTGGCGGTACGCCAAATGAAGTACCAACGGCTTCATTAACGGCACCCTCTGCTTCTGACGTGATTACTGAAGGCGATAATGTTGTATTGAGTGCAACAGCACTAGATTCTGATGGCAGTGTGGCTTCGGTTGAGTTCTTTGTTGATGGCGCATCTGTTGCGGTAGTCACAGCGGCACCTTTCGAAGCGACTTGGGCTGCAACGTCGGGTAATCATCAGGTTTCTGTTGTTGCAACGGATAATGAAGGCGCAGCAAGTGTTGCAAGTGCGGTTTCTGTTTCTGTTGATTCAGCACAACCAGGGAATGAAGCACCGACAGTTTCAGTTGCACTTTCAGTGACATCTGTTGATGTTGGTGGTGTAGTCACACTGACAGCAACGGCAGCAGATAGCGATGGCACGGTTGATAAGGTTGATTTCTACGTAGCGGGTGCTCTTGTGGGCACTGCTGCAACGAGCCCTTACACGTTAGATTACACAACAACTCAAGCGGGTTCTTTAGCAGTTTACGCGAAAGCAACAGACGACCAAGGTGCGACTGCAGATTCTGCGTTGGCATCTTTGACCGTGAACGGCGCTCCAACAGTGAGCACATGTCGCCCTGATGGCTTATATCAAACTCAAGGTGTCGATGTTCCTTACTGTACAATTTACGATGATGAAGGCCGTGAGAAAATGGGCGCAGACCATCCCCGTCGTGTCATTGGTTACTTCACAAGTTGGCGTGCAGGGGATGACCCACAAGCTGCTTACCTAGTAAATGATATTCCTTGGGAACAACTCACACACATTAACTACGCTTTCGTGAGCATCGGTTCAGATGGCAAAGTAAACGTCGGTGATGTAAACGATCCAAATAACGCAGCGGTTGGTAAAGAGTGGCCGGGTGTGGAAGTTGATCCGGCATTAGGCTTCAAAGGTCACTTCGGTGCATTAGCGACAGCGAAGAAAAAACACGGCGTGAAAACGTTAATCTCAATCGGTGGTTGGGCTGAAACAGGTGGTCACTTCGCGACTGATGGCAGCCGCGTGGCTGATGGTGGTTTCTACACCATGACGACCAATGCTGATGGTTCTATCAACCATCAAGGTATCGAAACATTCGCGACTTCAGCGGTCGAAATGCTGCGTAAGTACCAGTTCGATGGTCTAGATATCGATTACGAATACCCAACTTCTATGGCTGGCGCAGGTAACCCATACGACAAAGACTTCATGGAGCCGCGTCGTCAATACCTGTGGGCGTCGTACCAAGTGTTGATGAAAGTGCTACGTGAGAAGCTCGATGCGGCGTCTGCGCAAGATGGCAATCACTACATGTTAACGATCGCAGCGCCTTCTTCTGGTTACCTATTACGCGGTATGGAAACATTCGATGTAACCAAGTACCTCGATTACGTAAACATCATGTCTTACGACCTTCACGGTGCGTGGAACGATCACGTAGGTCATAACGCAGCCTTGTTTGATACGGGTAAAGATTCAGAGCTAGCGCAGTGGAACGTATACGACACGGCGGCTTACGGTGGTATTGGTTATCTGAACACGGATTGGGCTTACCATTACTTCCGTGGTTCTATGCCAGCAGGCCGTATTAACATCGGTGTGCCTTACTACACTCGTGGTTGGCAAGGCGTAACGGGTGGTGAGAATGGTCTTTGGGGCCGAGCAGCACTGCCAAACCAATATGAATGTTCAGCGGGTACGGGTGAAGGCGAGAAAAACAACTGTGGCCATGGCGCTATTGGTATCGACAACATGTGGCACGATACCGATCCAAAAGGTAACGAAATGGGCGCGGGTTCTAACCCTATGTGGCACGCGAAGAACCTAGAGAAGGGTATTTGGGGCTCTTACGCTGAAGCTTACAAGCTTGATCCTGTGAATGATCCTTCAGATGTTCTAACGGGCACTTACACGAGAAACTACGACAGTGTGGCGGTTGCCCCTTGGTTGTGGAACGCAGAGAAGGGCGTATTCCTTTCAACAGAAGATAAACAGTCTATCGACGTGAAAGCGGACTACGTTATCGACAAAGAGATCGGCGGCATTATGTTCTGGGAACTAGCAGGGGATTATAACTGTTATGTTCTCGATGCGAATGGCAACCGAAGCTCTATCGATACGACTGAGCAAGCGTGTAACAGCGGTAACGGTGAGTTCCACATGGGTAACACCATGACGAAAGCTATCTACGATAAGTTTAAGTCTGCAACACCATATGGAAACAAAGTAGCGACGGGTGCTATTCCAACAGAAGCGCTAGATATCGCGGTATCGGTTGGTGGCTTCAAAGTCGGTGACCAAAACTACCCAATCAACCCTAAGATCACGTTCACGAACAACACAGGGCAAGCTCTTCCGGGTGGAACTGAGTTCCAATTCGATATCCCAGTATCTGCACCTGATAACGCGAAAGATCAATCGGGTGGTGGTTTGACCGTGATTGCTTCAGGTCATACTCGCGCGGATAACATCGGTGGACTAGATGGAACCATGCACCGAGTGGCGTTTACGTTGCCGACATGGGAAGAGCTTCCTGCTGGCGGTGTGTATGAGTTAGACATGGTGTATTACTTGCCAATTTCTGGCCCTGCTAACTACGCGGTGAATGTCGGTGGCGTTGATTACGCGTTTAGCTTCGAGCAGCCAGATCTTCCATTAGGTGATATCAGTTCAGGTGGCGGTAACCCTGGCGATGGTGGCACCAATCCAGGTACATGTGATACGGCAGGTTTAGCGGTTTACCCAGACTTACCTCAGAAAGATTGGGCAGGTAACCCAAGCCATGCAAACACAGGAGACCAAGTGGTTCACAACGGTAGTGTTTACCAAGCAAACTGGTGGACAAGTTCTGAACCGGGTAGCGATGGTAGCTGGACTCAAGTTTGTTCTTAATTTAATGCTAAGCAAACTATTTATAGACAATAGAGTGTAGTAATAGGTAATAAACACAAATGCTTTTAAGTCTATTTATCAGGAATTAGTATCAATTAAGTAATCAATCTAGACGTAAAATCAAAAAGCCGAACTGAATCCAGTTCGGCGTTTTTGTTATAAGTCACAGATTACGTATAGAAACCCTTAAAAATATCGACACTCGTTCAGTAAAAAATAAAAACATGATATAAAACAGTCTGTATATAAGAGAAGTCACAGCGTTACCTGAAATTATAAATCTACGGGGTAATCTTGAAAGTCAGACGTAAATACATTCTTAATTTTTCAATTGCGCTCGCCGTCGTGTCGATGATTCTTTCTGCCTTTCAATTTAATCGAACTGAAAGGTCATTGTTGGAATCTAACCAACTGTTTTTTCGTACGATTGTGAACGCGAGTTACGATATTGTCGACACCACAGTTAATGAGGCGATAAAGACATATCTTAAAGGAATTACGGATACCGTTGCGTCTCATGTATGGCATACCACGCCAGAACAAGAAGTTGAACAGGTAAGCCAAATTGCCCGTGAATTGCATATTGGACAATCGGGTTATATCTATTTGATGTCACCCCAAGGCGTCCATCTCTACCATCCATTCTTGCAAGGTCAGAAGCGTGGGCATCTTACTCATATCCAAAAACAGCTCACTATTGACTCTGGCATGATCGAGTACTTTCACGCTAACCCTCATGAGATAAGCCGCAGAGCCAAAGTCGCTTATTCGATGAGGCTACCGAGTGGTAATACTTTGGTTGCGACGACCTATAAAGAAGAATTGATGTATTTGGTCGATCTTGAAGGTTTAAAAGATAAACTTAGAAAGTATGCGTTTGGTGATAGCGGATATGTGTACATTGTCGATCTGCAGGGTAACTTAGTGCTTCATCCAGATTATGAGCACAAATCATTGAAATCCTTAATAGGCTACTCGTCTGAACTGCTTATTGATCGAATCGCCACCAAACCAGAAGGTCAATTCAGTTACTCGATTTCCAGTGATAGTGGCACGACCAACAAAAAAATCTTCTATAAGTTTTACCCTTATCTTAATTGGGTCATTTCTGCAGGTATCTTAGAGCAAGAGCTTAATCGAAATCATAGCCTATTGTTTATTAGCTTGATGGCTTTGGTTGTAAGTTTGTTGAGCATTATTGTCGTGTTGGTGCTTTACCTGCGGCATCGTCATCTTAGAATCTTGGATGTGGCAAGCCTCGATTACCTTACTGGGCTTCCTAGTCGACGGAGTTTTATCGAACAGCTAAAACTGAAAATTACTCAAAGGTCGCCTTATCCGCTAACAAATGTCGGTGTCATTTTGCTTGATATTGACCATTTCAAACGGGTGAACGATCAATATGGTCATGCTCAAGGCGATAGGTTTATCTGTGAGGTCGCAAAATCACTGAAGAGATTTGTTAACCGTCGTCGTTTGATTGCACGCTATGGCGGTGAAGAGTTTATTTTGGTGACGTTTGATTGTGATGAACATGAGTTATTCGAATTATCAGAGGCGTTACGGTTATGTGTTGAGCAACTTCAAGGCTTAGTGTCGCCAGTAACAATCAGCGCTGGTTGTTGCCATGCTCAAGCACTGACTGACATTGAAACCGCTATCGATAAAGCCGACAAAGCGCTTTATCAAGCAAAAGAGAGTGGACGTAACAACACTCAAGCGTATCGAGAGAACGAATATCACGTTGCTTACATGTGATCGGTTGAAAGCCTCATTGAATTGAAAAGTTTTGTTCACACAAATCGAGCTCTTCAGAACGACAAACACAAAAAAGCCCAAATAGATCGCTCTATTTGGGTTTTTTCAGAATTATTTGAAAGGCTAATCGTTAATTTAAGCTTTCGCTGCTTTCATCGCTTCCGTTTTTTTTTCCTTTTGCATTTTTGCAAGGAAGTAGATGTTTACACAAGCGATAAAGCCGTTGGTGGCTGCAACTGGCCATGCGTCAATCATGATGCCGTATGCTGTGAAGAGTGCACAGCCAATAAAGTTAAGGACACGCAGACGAACGATATCTTTCATTGTTAATGAAATTGCGACCATAATAGACGCAGCGTAACCTAAAATTTCAACCATATTGAATTCCATTGTTTGACCCTCTTAAATTTGCCGATACTTTGTCGGTACCAATTCTTCTCTTCATGAGATGATTGAGGAAGCTCCGTGCCTCGAATGGTCTGGTTTTGTTTAACGGGGAGAACTATACCAACTCTGTTTTTGTGATTAAACCCCCAAAACAGACAGAGGTGAAGGTTAGCGATTACGCAAACGTTTAATGACCTTTCTATTAACATAATTACTATTTATGTTGGAGGTTGAATTGATAGTTATTCTTATATAGGTAAGGAAGCCTCGAATGATAAAACGATCCATTTGTGCAACAAAAAGCATAAAAAAAGCAGCACTATTGGCTTTGATGGCTATTGGGCTGACCGCATGCTCTACGCAAGAAATACCACCCACACACAATTATGGTGTGGTCACTAGCGGTGACTTTGGTTTCATGAAACACGGCGTGATGACGTACTCCTGGCACCCTGAGTCAGAAAAGGTTTACCTTTCTCAAAAATACGATGAAACCGTGGTAACCGATTTAGTGCGTGATTCGATTCAAGAACAGCTCTCAAGTAAAGGTTATCAGTTAAAGCAGGATGGTGTCGGTGATGTTGTTGTAGGCTTTGGATTAGCGGAAGAATCGGAACTGAACGATGAGTCTATCTTCGATGCGATTAAGCTATCTACTGGTGTGCCATTTTACGATGGTGAAGGTAAAGTCGCGGAGAAAGGGTCGTTGTACATTGCGTTTTTCGTACCTAACTCAGAGGTCGTACAATGGCAAGCATTAGCACAGTCTGGCATCCAACCTGATTTAGAGCCAAGCGAGAGCAAACAGCGTATTACTGGCTTTGTTGAAATGTTATTTAGACGCATGCCTGAGCGATAGCATTAGGCGTTGAATGCATTCGTGGAGTAAATATTACTTGTGGAAAATATGGTCAGATCGCAGATTATACTTTTTTATTTGTAACGAATGGTACAAATACGTAAAGCAACGTAAAGTTCGCGCTTCTTTTGCTAGCATTTGTCTATACTGCTCAAAACGTTAACTTAGGTTTGATTCAATGAAACTGTTTTCCAAATACTCTCTCCCTCTATTAAGTATATTCATTGTAAGTAACGCCGCGATGGTAAGTAATGCAGCTATCGCAGCACCTTCTATAGTACCAAGCCCACCTAGCCTAGGCGCAAAAGGGTATGTGTTAATTGATTTTAATTCTGGTGATGTGCTGGTAGAAAAAAACGCACATACGAAGTTAAACCCAGCAAGCTTGACCAAACTGATGACCAGCTATGTGGCAGGTCAAGAGATGAAGCGAGGCAACATCTCTGCTGATGATCAGGTACGAATCAGTGAGAACGCGTGGGCGAAGAACTTCCCAGACTCTTCAAAAATGTTCATCGAAGTAAACACCGATGTAGCAATGATGGATCTTTATCGTGGCTTGATTATTCAATCCGGTAATGATGCTAGCGTTGCGATTGCAGAGCATGTTGCAGGCTCACAAGATGCATTCGTTGACCTGATGAACTCTTGGGCTACCTCTCTGAAGCTAGAAAACACCCATTTTGCCAATGCACATGGTTTGGATGCAGACGACCTCTATTCGACTCCTTACGATATCGCGTTACTCGGTCGTGCCATTATTCGTGATTTACCGGATGTGTATGGCTTATACAGCGAACGCTCTTTCAGTTACAACGGCATCACTCAACATAACCGTAATGGCTTGTTGCGTGATAGAAGCTTAACCGTTGATGGCATGAAAACGGGCTACACCTCTGGTGCTGGCTACAGTTTGGCGAGTTCAGCGACACAAGGTGAGATGAGACTTATCGCGGTTGTTATGGGCGCATCAAGCGTTAAGAGCCGTGAATCAGACAGCAAACAGCTGTTGAGCTACGGTTTCCGTTTCTTCGATACACTAAACCCGCATAAAGGCGGCGATCAAGTGGCTGAAGAGAAGGTATGGTTTGGTGAGCAAGACACATTGAAATTAGGTGTGGCAGAAGACACGTTCATTACGTTGCCTAAGTCAGACAGTAAAAAGCTGACTGCATCTATCGAGCTTAACTCTGAACTGAAAGCGCCAATTGCAGAAGGTCAAACTCTAGGTGTGGTTCATTACACCGTTGATGGCGAAGATGTTCAAACTCAGCCTTTGATCGCGCTTGAAGCGGTTGAACAGGGCGGTTTGTTCAAACGTTTAATAGACTACGTTAAGCTGTTCTTCGCGAGCCTGTTCTAAATAGAGCCTGTGGCGATAAGCCGCGCTGAAAAGTCGAAATATTATGGGTGTTGTGAGTGAATCACAGCGCCCTTTGTTATTTCTACATCAATGAAAACGCCGCGCCGCACTATCTTTATTAGCCGTAGCGGGCGGTTTCGATTACTATACGCAAAATTTAGCAGTGTAGTCACTTATGACGATAGATATAAAGAACGTAACCGAACCCGAAGTAACCTGTGCAAATTGTCAGGCATGCTGTTGTCGTTTAGAGGTTATGATCATCACAGATACGGGCGTACCTGAAGAGCACATCGCTTATGATGAATGGGGCGGTGAAACCATGAAGCGCTTAGACGACGGCTGGTGTTCTGCGGTAGATAGAGAAACACTGATGTGTACTATCTACGAAAACCGACCATGGATCTGTCGCGAGTTCGAAATGGGCTCTTTCGAATGTGTTGACCAGCGCAAAGATGTGATGGGCTAGGCGTCTGCAGTATTGAACTCAGTAACTAAAGTACGCTAATGAACTGTGATAATCACATTAAAATTAAATATCAGGGTTCTATACCTTAAGCAGTTGTAGAACCCTGATGCGTTTTATGAGATCAAATATTGAGTGAGATAAGAGTCTTAGCTCGATAAGTTAGAGTTTAGAACTCGGAAGGCACTTCAAACTCCATCCATTCACCGGTTGTCGGGTGAATCAACTTTAAGTAGCCAGCGTGCAGGTGTAAGCGCTCGCGTTTGTATCCGTATAAGTCGTCACCACGAATAGGTACACCAAGCCCTAATGGATGAGCACAGTGCACTCGCAGCTGGTGGGTTCGCCCTGTTTTAGGGTACAAGTGAACCTTGGTTTTGCCATTGTGAGTGCTAACCACTTGCCAATGGGTCTCTGCATTTCGGCCGTGTTGGTGACAAACCAGTTGTCTTGGTCTGTCCGTGATGTCGCCGCGCAAAGGAAGGCTGATATTGCCAGATTCGCCCGTTATCTCGCCATCTAACAAAGCGGTGTAGCGTTTCTCTACGGTTCTATTAATGAACTGCTTCTGAATATGCTTGTTTGATTCCGCCGTGAGCGCCAAGATCAACAAACCTGACGTCGACATATCCAACCTATGGATAATCAAAGGACCAGTCGCATCCGGGTAACGCGCTTTTATGCGGGTATAAACTGAATCTTCGATGAACTTACCGGGAACCGACAAGAACTCTTCTGGCTTATTGACGACTACGATTTCATCGTCTTCATAAACAATATTAAAAGACTTACCAACCGCAGGGTTCACGATAAGCGGGTTATCTTCTAGCTCTATGCCACTTAACTGGTGTTCGAGGATCTCAAAGCTTTTACTCTGACAAACAGGGTAGAGGTTTGCGTGTTGTCGAATGATGTCTGTAGGCGGTAATCCCCACCAAAATTCAGACAAAGCTAACGGCTTGAACCCGTGTTCAAAGGCGAAGTTAAGCAGCTTTGGTAGGCAGCAGTCACCAGAGCCTTCAAGCGCGTCTTTACCATCGAGCAACTCGAGTAAATTCTTAGATTGCTTGGCTTGATTGATAAAGCGATAGTGAGAGAGGCGTTGAGTTTCCAACTGTTGTGAAACTGCTTGGTGATCTTGCTTACGGTTTTTCAGTTCGCTTTCAATCAAATCAATTTGTGATTGGCGCTCTGCGATCTTCTGTTTCCACTCAATACGAAGTGCTTTTAGGTCACGTTTCTCTTGGCTACTTTGATTGCCCAGTTGTTTGAGCAAATTCGCCGCTGACTCTAGATTCCCTAATGCTTTTTCTTGATTGGCTTGTTCTCTGAGTTCGTTACGCTGAGCTTTGTTTGCGGCCATTGCTAACTGAAAGGCTTCGATAGCTTTTGCTGATTCGATTTTTAACCCTTCAAGCTCGGCCAATAATGTGTCTAGATTGTGCGACTGTTGCAGCTTTTCAATGTCGTCCGAGAGCTGCAATTGTCGAGCAAGGTTCGCACTGTTTTGAGATTGAAACTGTTTTGAATCGAAGGCTGGTGGAACAAAGTGAATGTTGTTTAACTGAGAGACCAAAGCCGGATCTAACTGCAAGCCTGAAAACGCAGAAAGGTAACCTAACCCTTGTGTGGTTGGATTCTGAACAAGAAGCACAGCGTAGAGATTACCTTGCGAGGTTTCATTCACACCACAGTCGACAAGTGATTGCTGAAGCTGCAGCATAGCGAATTCACACACAGGGTGCGGGGTATAGTAATACGGAAACGTAAAACGAGTCGGTAGCGCTAAATCGACATTCGTGTTTGCTAGGTGCAGAGGTGTGTATTGAGCGACGTTTGTTGGCATTAAGATCAAACTCTATGGCTGTTCAGTTAGAGTTCGGTATTGTTGTCGAAATGAAGACAAATGAGAAGCCAAAGCAGAAGATAAATCGGCTTTGGCTTCATTTAGTTTCTTGTGTTTACTCTAGCAAGCACGTGTTTGAGTGAAACTCGATCAGTTCGAGTGTTCTAGCTCTACTTGCTCAGCTTTTTGGTAAGCAGGGTGGCTCTTTAAAAGTTCACCGTATTTAGCGATGTTAGGGTAAAGCGCAGTTGCACCAAAGTTACCAACGATTTCTACGATGAATGACATCATAAAATCTGCACCTGTTAGTGTGTCTGCAACCAAGTAGGTTTTACCTTCAAGTGCATTATTCACGTAAGTTAAGATCTTTTGGTTTTCATCGTCTGCATAACCGCCTAGGAAGTTAGTTTCGCAGCCGTCCTTCATTACAAAGATCTTAAGCAGCATTGGCAAAATACCTGAACTCTCAGCGAAGTGAAGCCATTGCGAATACTCAACGTAGTTTGCGGTGCCGCGTGTAGGTGCGAACTTACCCTGACCGTATTTGTCGATTAGGTATTCCGTGATAGCACCAGATTCAGTGATCACGACGCCATCGTCTTCAATGACAGGAGATTTACCCAATGGGTGAATGGATTTGAGTTCTGGTGGTGCAAGAAAAGTGACACTGTCTCGTTGGTAGGGTTTGATTTGGTAATCTACCCCAAGCTCTTCCAATAGCCAGATGATGCGCTTTGAGCGCGACTTATTCAGGTGATGCAAAGTAATCATGATTCTACCTAGTTAACGGGTTCAGTTTATTGAATTTATTTAGCTTCGTTCGTTTTGATAACAAGCTTACCGAAGTTCTGACCTTCCAATAGGCCCATGAATGCTTGTGGCGCATTTTCTAGACCTTCAACCAGGTGCTCACGATAGTGCATCTTGCCTTGAGACAACCATTCTGTCATTTGAACAGCAAATTCGTTGTAACGGTGTGCGTAGTCATCAAAGATGATGAAACCTTGCATCTTAATTCTTTTAACAAGCAGCATACCCATCAGGCTAGACATACGATCTGGTCCTTCAGGCAGTGAAGTCGCATTGTATTGAGAGATAAGGCCACACACAGGAATACGAGCACCTGTGTTAAGCAGAGGCATTACTGCATCGAATACCTTGCCGCCAACGTTTTCAAAGTAAACGTCGATGCCGTTGTCACACGCTTTAGCCAATTGCTCCGCGAAGTCGTCAGCTTTGTGGTCGATGCATTCATCAAAGCCAAGAATCTCTTTCGCGTACTGACACTTCTCTTGACCGCCTGCAACGCCGATAACACGACAGCCTTTTAGTTTGCCGATTTGTCCAACGGTTGCGCCTACAGCACCTGTTGCTGCTGCAACGACTAGCGTGTCGCCTTCTTTAGGTTGGCCGATATCAAGCAAGCCCATGTAAGCAGTAAAACCAGGCATACCCATGATGCCAAGCGCGTAAGAAGGGTGCGTTGGTTCTTTACCTAGTTTGATAAGGCCTTCACCGTTAGACACACCAAGATCTTGCCAACCTGTGTAAGCCAGTACCCACTCGCCAATTTCGTAATCAGCGTGGTTTGATTCTTCAACCTGACATACGGTTGCGCCTACCATCACTTCATCAATCGCAACGGGATCTGCGTAGGATTTAGCATCGCTCATACGACCACGCATGTATGGGTCTAGAGAAAGGTAAACTGAGCGAAGTAACATCTCGCCGTCTTTGATGCTTGGCGCAGCTACTGTCTCTAAACGGAAGTTGTCTTGAGTCGGTGCGCCAACTGGGCGAGAAGCCAATACGATTCGGCGATTGTCTTGTTGAGTCATTGGATGTCCTTAATTGTGTATTTTATACATTTAGAATTAGACCAGTCGTCTAGTCTTGTTGTCTAAAAATCCCGCCGTCATCAAATTGATAAGAGGGCGGGTGATTTTTTTAAGTTAAAGCCAATAAAGCGCGCTGCGCGTTATTAGCTTTCACCTTTTAAAATTCGTTCGGTAAGGCTCAAAGCTGACTGTAAGCTATGTGAGCTTTGGCTCAGCTTGCTCAATAAGCTGGCGCCTAACCACATTGAGTATAGGTTCTGAGCTGCTTCTTGGCTCTCTTCAACCTTTATGGAGCCATCTTCAATACCGCCGACAATGCACTGTTCGATGGTATTCGTCACTTTTTCTGCACCCTTTAATAGCGCTTGGCGCATAGGATCAGAAAGATCAGAAACTTCCGCGCTGAGTTTAACGACCAAGCATTTATGAGCATTGCAGGTGCCGTTTTCAATCTGTGACCATCGAGTGAAATAACTGACAATTCTCTGGTAATGGTTGCCTTCACCATGAACCAAAATAGTTTCAACTCTGCTGATGTAGGTCTCAAAATAGTGCTGGATCAGAGCCTCGCCAAATTGCTCTTTCGATTTAAAGTAGTGGTAAAACGACCCTTTCGGCACGTCCGCTTCTTTAAGCAATTGCGATAAGCCAACGCCGTTAAAGCCGTTGTTCACTATTAATTGGTAGCCAACATCTAAAACATGCAGGCGTGTGTCATTCGTTTTTTCGTTCATGGGCGGTACTATAAGTTAAATTAGACCAGTCGTCTAGTGGTCGGTTTTCGAGGGTATATTTGGTCGTTGTTACAGTAGCTAAATAGCTAAATAGCTCAATATCTAAAGAGGCTTCAAATGTTCAGATATAAAAAAGCCCCGACATAGCGCGTATGTTGGGGCTTAAATCAGTAACTTCGATTATTTGATAGAGATGAGTTCTACATCAAAAATCAGAGTCGATGATGGTGGGATAGGGCCTGAACCGCCTTTACCGTAAGCTAGAGTGCTTGGAATAAATAGACGAACTTTTTGGCCTTCAACCATGTAAGTCAAACCTTCTTGCCAGCCTTTAATTACTTGCTTAAGAGCAAATGAGATTGGCTCGCCGCGCTCAACAGAGCTGTCGAAAACAGTGCCGTCGATTAGCGTACCGTGGTAGTGAACCGTTACTTTGCTGTTCTTAGTTGGGTGCTCTGTGCCTGTACCTTCTTCAAGAACAAGGTATTGAAGACCGCTTTCAGTCGTAATCACGCCTTCTTTAGTGCCGTTTTCAATTAGAAATTGTTGGCCTTGTTCGAAGTTTTCTCCGCCAGACTTATGATTCGTCCAAGTACGGTAAATCATGAAACCCGCCAAAAGAAAGACAATGACCGGGATGACAAATTTAGACATAGTAAAACCTATTTATATTGAGTGCTGAATTTCGTAGTTAATACAAAATGTGTTAATCAGTTGACTAAAGCCGTGATTATGGTTGAGTCAAAAGGTAGTTGATCGTTTTTGCAATGCCAGCAACGTCTTGGTGACCTGCTGTTAGTACTTGGTATTTACCGTTGATGATAAAGGTTGGTACTGAGTTGATCTGACCTTTTACTGAGATCTCTTCTGCTTGCTTAACGTAGTCGAAAAGAGCGACTTGCTGTTCTTTATTCAGCTGGTATGGGCTAACCAAACCACGAGAAGTAAACGCTGTCTCTAGTGCTTGTTGACGCTGCTCAGGTGTTGCATCTGCACCCATTTGAACGGCACCAAATAGGTCGTCCATGAATGCGTGGTCAGGCGTCGCATCAAGCTGCATCACTGCTGTGTAGTAGATCATTGCGCTGATTTGAGCGCTTTCGTTGAACGTCACGTGCATCTTGCCAATAGTTTGGTCTGTTAGAGATTCAATCTCTGGAATGGCACTTTCCATTTGACGGCAGTGACCACAGTTAAGAGAGAAGATTTCAGTGATCGGAGACAAGTTAAATTCTGTTAGAGCAGTAGGAAGCGCTTCGTATTGAACGCCTTTTTGTGGCTCGTCTGTTTCACTACAACCCGCGATAATGAGTACGGCAGCGAGTGCTGTGATGAATTTAGTAAATGGTTTAAACATAATGTTTGCTCTAGCGTTGAGAAGTCGTGAGATTCTAACTATTTAGTACGAATTGGAAAACAATTATAAGGTAAATAAATGCAAACAGTTCGAACTAGCGGCTGAAGACAAGCTAGTAGACGGTTAACTGTGATCAACAGCACTTTTTTGGGTTCTGCTTTCTTTTCGTCTAAAGTTTTTCCCTCGGTGCCGATATAGACATTAGTGAATGGTTTATCTGCATGAGTGGTTGGTGAAGTAATGAGATATTTAGCGATAATGTTAAGCATAGCTTTGGCTGGGTGTGAAGCCACGTCACCAACTGACTTACTTGGCGGTGATATGCTAGAGACTGCACCACAAACCGATTACGACTTGATGCATCCTGAATGGGGTGTGGTTCAAACGACTCATGTAGCAAGCAATCGTGGGTACTCTATCCAGAGTAGCACTCATCAACACAGAACCATCACGACCAACTACGGACGTGGCGTTTCGACTAACGACCCACTGGAAGTCTTTTTAAGACAAAACCGCATCGATTTTGAAGTGTTGCCGGGTAACCATGTGATGGTAAAGCTTGAGCAGCACGTGAACTTTAAAACAGGTTCAGCATTCCCTGAGCCAGCGTATAATCAATGGCTAGATACGCTAGGCAGCTACCTTGCTCAACGCCAAGATATTGATGTGGTGATTGAAGGGCACACCGATAACACGGGCACAGATCGAATCAATGATCCGCTTTCAGAGCAGCGAGCAAAAGAAGTGAAGGCTCGATTAGAGAGTAACTACGTATCAAGTCGTTCCATCTATACTCGTGGCTTCGGTGAGTATGTTCCAGCTTGTACGAACGCTTCTGCGCAAGGCAAGGCGTGTAACCGCCGTGTTGAATTGATGCTGATTGTCACGAAGTAGTCGTTTGAACTTTCGCGCCCAATTTGAAGCGATTAACGCCAAATAACAGACATAAAAAATCCCTCACATTCGAGGGATTTTTTGTATCTGACTTTTGTTGCTTTATTGCTTATGCAAACTGCTTTTCTAAGTAAGTCACGATATCTGAAGATTCGTACATCCACTCAGTTTTACCGTCTTTTTCGATACGTAGACAAGGCACTTTCACACGACCGCCGCCAGCTTCAAGCTCAGCACGGTGTTGCTCGTTGTTTTTTGCATCACGAAGTTCAAATTGAACCGACTGACGTTTCATCGCGCGGCGCACTTTCACACAAAATGGGCACGCTTCGAATTGGTATAACGTGTGCGTTTTTGCTTGCTCATTTACTTTGCTTTGTTCTTCTTGAGAACGCTTCACACCACGTGGGCTGAAAACAAAATTCAATAACAAGATGACACGACCTAAGAACCAACGGATAAACTTCATAACTCTCTCTACATATTTAAAATTAGCGTTACAATTTGCAGCATTATATACACAAGTTTTGTCAGATGCTCGCAACAAACCGCTAATATCTATTTTGTCCGTTCGATCGTATGAGACTTAGCCACATTTAGCCCTAAACGCTTAGACAGTCGAGTCAGATTTGCTCGGTCTGTTTTCAGAACTCGCCCTGCTTGTGCCCAGTTAAAGTTGGCATCTTCCAACACCTCAGTAATGATACTGCGTTGAAAATCGTCCGTTGCACCACGTAGCCCTGCAGAAAGGTCGATCGTTGGTGTCGATAATGGTGTGTTTTTCACCTGAGTCGTCGCAATTGGCTGATCTTGGTCTAGAGGACCACAATCTTCCTTGGTGATTGTCACCAGGTTTTTATTGGTGCTGCGCGCTAACGCTTTCAATGCGGAACGACTGATCACATGCTCAAGTTCACGCACGTTACCCGGCCAACCATAACGGTTTAGGAAAGAAAGAACGTCGGAGCGGAACTTAACTTGGTTGATACCAAGCTTACGACGCGCTTGTTCTAAGAAGAAACCCGCTAATAGGCTGATGTCGTCACCACGATCTTTCAGTGCTGGCACCGCGATAGGATACACACTCAATCGGTGGTACAAATCGGCTCTGAATCGACCGTCTTCAACTTCTTGTTTTAGATCTCGGTTTGTCGCTGCCAATACTCGCACATCAATGGTTTGAATGTTGTCTTGGCCAACCGGTTGGATTTCGTTGTTTTGCAGCGCACGTAGGAGCTTACTTTGAGCGGCCAAAGGCAATTCACCAATCTCATCAAGGAACAGTGTGCCACCATCGGCTAAAGCAAATTTACCTAAGCGGTTTTTGTCTGCGCCAGTGAACGCGCCACGAACGTGACCAAACAGTTCACTCTCTACTAAGTTTTCAGAAATTGCAGCACAGTTTACGTAGACGAGTGGGTTACGTTTACGTTGAGATTGGTGGTGCAGGGTGCGAGCCACAAGCTCTTTACCAACCCCGGTGTCACCATGAATCAAGATATTAAACTCAGATGGAGCTACAACAGCGATGTCGTTCTTAAGCGCGACCATGGTGTCACTGTTACCAATCAACTCACCGCCGTCACGTTCCCACGCTTCTACGTTCAATTCTTCGAGTAATTGCTTTGACTGTTTTGCTTGATGCTCAAGTTGCGAGAAGGTCAGTGCCATCTGCATGGTTGAGGCTGCAATAGCTGCCAGTACTTCAAGGTTACGCGCCGGAATATTCGCGAAGACATCAGGTTTCAAGCTATCTAGAGTCAGAATGCCCAATAACTTATCGCCAAATAGCAAAGGCAAGCCCATACAAGCATGCATTGGTAAATCGCCATCATGGTCAATAAGCAAACCATCGAAAGGATCGGGGAAGGAGCTGTCAGCATCGAAACGAACAGGAGAGCGAGACGCGCAGATCTCTTCAAACCGTGGGTGTTCTGAAATGATAAAGCGACGACCGAACGTATCTCGGCTGAGCCCTTGCATTGCGATAGGAACTAGCGTGTCGCCTTGAAGGCTTAAAAGCGCGACACAATCACACGTTATGGTTTTGCGAATGGCATCGATCAGGCGATTGAAACGATCTTGATCGTTGACACCACTTGCGAGGCCAATGGTCATTTCCATGAGGGTAGATGCGGAGATATCTTGCATAAAAAACTCTAACTGTGTGTGTTTATCTACATAATAGAGTCTTATTGACTTAAAAAAAAGGTCTTTTTGACATTTTTATAAGATGAGTTTTGAGAAGAAAACCAGTAATGACGGGGATTGATAAAGTTGGCACTGATTGTGCAGAAGATACAGAGAAGCCCAATTATAGCGCTGATTAAACAGACTATTCTTGATCTCAATCAATCAGGTTGCATTAATCAGGTTTCGCGATTTTTTGAAATGAAAACGAGTCAAAATAACTCAGTTTCTAAAAATAACTAAGGTTTCAGAAAATCGATAAGTCATTCTTAATTTTTAGTAGTCAAAATGACATATAGGTCATAAGGCTCAGTGTTCGGAGTAAATTCATGCTTAACAATGCACATATCGAAATCATCAAATCTACTATTCCTCTACTTGAGAGCGCAGGCCCAGCTTTAACTCAGCATTTTTATCAACGTATGTTCACGCATAACCCTGAGTTGAAAGATATCTTCAATATGACTCACCAAAGAACAGGTCGCCAAGGCGTAGCACTGTTTGAAGCTATCGCGGCATATGCAAAGAACATTGAAAATCTAGCAGCGTTAACAACTGCCGTTGAACGTATTGCTCAGAAACACACAAGCTTTAACATTCAACCAGAGCACTACCAAATTGTTGGTTTGCACCTGATTGAGACATTACGTGAACTAGCTGCTGACGCCTTTACTCCAGAAGTGGAAGAAGCATGGACAGCCGCTTACCTATTCTTGGCGCAAGTATTCATCGATCGTGAAGCTGAACTTTACCTACAGCGTAAGCAAGCTGTTGGTGGTTGGGAAGCAGCGCGTGCGTTTGTGATTGCAGACAAAATCGAAGAGTCAGCGCTAGTAACAAGCTTTATCCTTCAGCCAAAAGACGGCGGTGAAGTTCTGGATTACACACCAGGTCAATACATCGGTATCGAAGTGAAACCAGAAGGCTCTCAATACAGCGAGATTCGTCAATACTCACTGTCTGATAAGCCAAACGGCAAGCAATACCGTATTTCTGTTAAACGTGAAGGACAAGGCCAAGAGACACAAGGCGTTGTATCTAACCACCTACACGATACGGTTGCTGTTGGTGATGAGGTTAGCCTATACGCACCAGCGGGTGACTTCATGTATCAAGAGCGCAGCAAGCCAGTAACACTTATCTCTGCAGGTGTTGGTGTAACGCCAATGCAGTCTATGCTTGAGTTCCTAAACACGGAAGATAAAAACGAGCCAGTACTTTACCTTCACGCTTGTGAGAACGTAGGCCAACACTCTTTCACGACTCGTGTTAAAGATATTGTTGCCGACAAAGGTTGGGAAGCGAAAACGTGGTACATGAACAAAGATGAATCTGCATGTGAAAACACGCATCAAGGTCAAATGGATCTAGCGTCTATCTCTGATACTAAAGGCTTTGAAGAGAGCGATTTCTACATCTGTGGTCCTGTTGGTTTCATGAAGAATATCGTAGAGCAGCTAGATGCAATGAAAGTTGACCGTTCACGCGTTCACTACGAAGTATTCGGCCCTCACGCTAACTTCTAATAGGTCTCGGCATTTCTAGTAACACTCGCCTGAACTATTAATACCTTGCCTATTCAAAGGCCTCACAGTGTGAGGCCTTTTTGGGTTTGGTTGGTTTTGTCTGACATCATCGACTACTGCAGAACACGATGGTTCAGCTAAGATCTTTTCGCTTCTATCTAAGAACGTTTCATCTTCTTGGACATGTAGTCGGAATCGAAAAACTCAGGCCAGTACATTTTTACGTAACCACCGGCAACCCAAATCACTAGAATGGTGGCGATGGTTAGCTCAAAGAAACCAAACTTGTGTAGCCAATACCATTGTGGGTATTCCGCGCCGAAAAATGTAGTTAGACGATGCATGGCAATAGCGCTGATCACAGATGGGAAGGTGACGGCAGCAATCGAAGGTTGGAACTTCAAACGCATCAGGCGGATGTAACACAAGTAAATCAACAAAGTCATGGTGATGGCAATGCCCGCCAATGCACCTGTTAGAATCGGGTCTGGGTTGTCGAAGTTAACCAAGTAAGCGGCTAAAGACAAGTTAACCGGAGCTGCCATGATAGCGAGTGTTGGTCTTGCTCGGCGAGGAAGATTGCCTTCGAATACCAAGCGGTACAACACCACTGGCAACATAAGGAAATAGATACCAATACAAGTGACCGCAAGTGTTTCTGAAAATACGGTGTGCCCGAACTGTGTGCCAGCTAAGGAACTGCTGATCAAACCGACCGGATACAGAAACCAACTCGGTACAATGTTCGACATTTTGAAGTTGATGATCTGAAAACTGAAGAACAACACCATCATGGTAAAGTGCAGCAATAGCGCGCAGAACCAAACTGGGTAGGCGATAGCTGGCGATATCTCGGCTAAATAGTCGCACAGAATCAGTAAAGCCATGCTCATTGGTGCCATCAAGCTTCCGCTTAACGGGTGGCGAATATCATTAAGGAAGGTATTAAAGCTCGTTAAATAGCGCAGTAAAACAGGCAGCAATAATAGCGCGCCGAATGCAGCGAGGTAGGGACGAATTATCTCACCAATGCCCGGGATATATAACGCCCAAGCTTGTCCTAACCCAATAACGCCAAGTGCTAAAGACGCCTGAGATGGCGGCACATTTTTTACTTGGGTTAATCTTCTCCAGTTCAACGACTTGCTCCGACTTAGTTAATTACAGAATATTGGACTATTTGCCTTAGTTAGAGTGTGTAGGTCTTCCATCAATAGATTTTGAGGGCACTCAACTAATTTTGAGTGGATGATACCAAGTTTAACGTTTGCTTTTTTGATTTTGATACGGAATCGGGAGATTAAGCACGTTGAATGTGTGCTTTTGTTTCATGAGTCATTTGTAATTAACGTACTTCCTCTTGTTGAGGGAGATCTTGTTGTCTTAGTTTTTCGTTTTTCAGCGTACGGTTAAGCAGTTGACTGTAAATTGGCTGCCCACCTAACATTTGAGCAATGATTACCGCACCTAAGCAGGTGATGATCAACGGCAGGATCAGGTAGTAGTTATTGGTCATTTCGATAACCAACAGTATGCCAGTGATAGGCGCTCGCACGGTGGCGGCAAATAATGCTCCCATGCCAGCAATTGCAAACATACCCGGTTCAATATTCAGTTCGGGAAAGAATGCCGCTGCGATAAGCCCGAACGCATAACCAAAGAGTGTTCCTAGCGCAAGCATTGGTGCAAAGATACCGCCTGGCGCACCAGAGCCGAAACAAAGCAGGGTAGTGAGGACTCGGCCTAAGAAAATCAACAACAACACATTGGCGCTGTAGCTGCCATTCGTGATGTTCGGGATGATACCAATACCACCACCAGTTAATTCAGGTATATAAAGGAGCAACAAGCCAAAGCAACCGCCAAGTAGGGTGCCTGTCATCAAGTAGCGTTTACGGTCATTCTTGTGGATCGCCACAAACAGGTCTTGGGAAAGCGTAATCAGTTTATTGAAAATCACACCAAACAGGCCGAACAACACACCTAATAATAAGAATAACCAAAGTGCGTCGAGTTCAGGCGGCTGGTACTGAGGCATTGTGATAACGGCAGATTGGCCATTGATAGAACGAAATACAATGTTGGCTGAAACTGCTGAGATGATGACAGCTTTGATTGATATGAGTGAGTAGCGAAACTGTGGTCTCATCTCCTCAACCACAAACATGATTCCTGCCAGTGGTGCGTTAAATGCGGCGGCTAAGCCACCAGCGGCACCTGAAGCCAACAGTGAGTGGCGAGTGTCATCGTCTTTGACTCGAAAGATATCAGTGACCATACGACCGATACTGCCGCCCATTTGAACGGTTGGCCCTTCACGGCCTAAAACCATACCAGAGCCTAACGCGCCCATGCCGCCAAAGAATTTTACGGGTAATACTCTCCACCATCGAACAGGGCGCATGCCGTCCATTGCACCTTCGATTTCAGGGATACCTGAACCGGCAGCCTCTGGAGCAAAGCGGTGAACGAGGAAGTAACCAATAAAGGCAAATGCAGCACTAATAAGGAAAGCGGCCAACCAAAGGGGTAAATAGCTACCGATTTCATCTTTAAGCCAATCGGTACGAGTTTCTGTGATGAAATGAACCGCGACTTCGAAATAGGTACCCACTACGCCAGCAAGTACACCTACAATACAAGAAAGAAAGAGAACGGAAGCGGGTGTCTTATCTCTTGAGAGAAATTGATTAATAGCATCCCTTGGCATTTTGGCTAATAAGGATTGCTTAATTTTCTCTCTTCTGGTCATAAAGATAAGTTTCCTGAATGAGTTAAGGCGGGGTTGCATTAAATTATACGCTTCCTCTGCATATCCTATAGCAACAAAGTTGAAAAGTTGAATTTCATTTATGGAATGTACGTGTTACATAAATAGAATATATGCTCAATAGTGGAATCACCGTCACAGTTTTGATCGATTCTCTGGCGGCGGCTTGAATATCCCCAAAAATGAACCATAGTTAAATCGTAAAGCAACATAACGAACCGCAAGGAGAAGTGAGGTTTTACACACAATTTGGATGGATTCAGAAACAAAGTTTTAGTTCCTCGTTAAATGTTCAGGTCGATATTTAAGGCTTCCTGATTCGCGAACTCACGATTGAGTAACGAGGGTGAGGCGTACTGAGTAAGTACGCCTTTAGTTCGTCTGGAGCATCCCATTTCCTCATTCCGCTTCTACTGCTTTATCTCTTCTGATTATTTTCGCGCCAACCTCTATTAACGAATCTCAGTGTAAACAATCGATTGGGGTCAACTTTTTGGTGATTGAGTATATACTCCCTTAAAAAGGAGAACTGATATGACTAAAAAAGTTCCTACAAACATCATTACGGGTTTCTTGGGTGTTGGTAAAACGACAGCCATCTTGAACCTGCTAAAAAATAAACCTGAGAATGAAAACTGGGCTGTTCTGGTTAATGAATTCGGGGAAATCGGCATTGACGGTGCATTGATGACAGATCAAGGCGCTTTGATTAAAGAAGTGCCGGGTGGATGCATGTGCTGTACTGCGGGCGTGCCTATGTCAGTGGGTATTAATGCCTTACTTCGCCAAAAGCCAGACCGTTTATTGATTGAGCCGACAGGGCTTGGTCACCCTAAACAGGTTATAGCGACACTGACTTCCGATCAGTACACACCATATGTCGATTTAAAAGCGACGCTTGGTTTGGTTGACCCACGAAATCTGTCTAATGAAAAGTACACCTCGAATCAGAATTTTAATGATCAACTAAATAGTGCAGATGTGATTCTTGGTACTAAGGTTGACCTTGTTCATTCTGAAGACATCGATGTGTTCAATGATTGGGTGACGGATCAAACGCCAGCAAAAGTCTTCCATAAGCTAATTCACGATGGTGAAGTGCCATTGGAAGTGTTAGACATTGAAAGAGTATACGGCAGTGCTTCATCTCATATTGAAGCGCATCATCACGATCATGCTGAACAAGAGCCTCAATTCCAACTTCCTCCTGGTGAAGCTTTCATCCGTAAAGAGAATAAAGGACAGGGCTATTTCAGTTGTGGTTGGTTGTTTGGCGCAGAGCATAAGTTCGACTTCGATGCGCTATTCTCTATGTTGTCAGATCTAACGGCCGAGCGTGTAAAAGCTGTCGTGAACACCGACCAAGGTTGCTACGCATTCAATGTGGCGAATCAAGTCGTGTCTGTGAACGAAATTACGCTTGATGGCTTTGAATCTCGACTGGAAGTGATCGACTCGCAGCTCATGCCATGGGGCGATCTCGAGCAGATTCTACTCAAGCTGTGTGGCATCAAATAGCCCTGTTTTTGCTGTTTGAACCAAGGATCTTGGTGTTTACCTCGTTGAAGGCGGGATAAACACCAGATTAAATGAGAAAGTTTGCGTTATATCACGATAAATGTGAGATAAATCACTCTAATTACTTTATAGTGCTCGGCTGAAATAAGAATGTAGGCTGTCTGCTTAAGGAACCCGTAACAATGTCATTTTCCTCTCAAGGTTTTGCTCCTGAATTAGTCAAAGCGTTGACTGAGTGTGGTTATGAAAAACTCACTCCAATTCAACAAAAAGCGATTCCAATGGCTCGTAAAGGCCATGATATTTTTGCTACTGCTCAAACCGGTACGGGTAAAACAGCGGCATTTTCATTGCCTGTTATTCAGCACCTTTTGAACAGCGGTAAAAAGGCGTCTAGAGGAACGGCTCGCGGCCTTATTCTTGCTCCAACTCGTGAGCTTGCTGCGCAGATCGCTCAAAACATTAAAGACTACGTTAAATACACAGATCTAAGTGTTTCTGCGGTTTACGGTGGTAACAAGATGTCTTCACAAGTTCGTCAACTAGAACTGGGTGTGGATATTTTGGTTGCAACACCTGGCCGTTTAGAAGAGCACTTAGAAGCGGGTAACGTGTCTATTGCTAACCTAGAATTTCTAGTATTTGATGAAGCTGACCGTATCCTTGATATGGGCTTTATCAATGCCGTTCGTAAGATCATGTTGGATGTAGAAACATCACCGCAAATCATGATGTTCTCTGCAACGACTTCTACTCAGTTAAACCAACTGTCTGTTGATATTCTGCGTAAACCAAAACGTATTAGTGTTGAGCGCGAAAACTCAACGGCTGCTACTGTCGGCCACGTGGTTTACCCAGTGGATCAAGAGCGTAAAACAGAACTGCTTTCTGAGCTGATTGGTCGTAAAAACTGGCGCCAAGTGCTTGTTTTTGTTAACTACAAAGAAACAGCGAACGATGTAGTTAAAGAGCTTAAGCTAGACGGCATTAAAGCAGTACTGTGTCACGGTGATAAAGCGCAAAGTGCTCGTCGTCGTGCTCTAGACGATTTTAAAGAAGGTAAAGCGCGTGTAATGGTAGCAACCGACGTTGCGGCTCGTGGTCTTGATATCGAAGACTTACCACACGTAATTAACTACGACATGCCTTTCCTAGCAGAAGACTATGTTCACCGTATTGGCCGTACAGGTCGTGCAGGTAAGCAAGGTCACGCTGTCTCTTTCGTTAACCGCGAAGAAGAGCTGACTGTCGTTCAAGTTGAAAAACTGATTCAACAGCGCATTCGTCGTGTTGAACAACCGGGTTATGAACCGAAGAAACGTGATGCTTACATCGAGAAGCTGAACACTAAATCGGCTTACAAAAACCGTCAGGGTCGTAAGAACAACGCGAACGAAGAGCCACAAGATCAAGCAAGCGCTGAACGTCGTTTGACTATGATGAAGCGAATTAAAAACCGTCGTAAGTAATTACGGTTGGTGATTGAAAAGAGCCACTGTTATGTGGCTCTTTTTGTTTGTATTGATCGCAATATTGTTTATTGTCATTACTGCTTCGTTTCAACCTCGCTTCATTTCAAGCCCGATCAAGAAACAAGAACTAATAAATAAAAACAAGTCGATAAGGTAATAATATGGATAGCGCACTACTTTGGGCTTTTATTCCCACGTTTTTCTTCGTGTCAATCACGCCCGGTATGTGTATGACTTTGGCGTTGACACTTGGAATGAGTGTTGGATACAAGCGTACATTATGGATGATGATCGGTGAACTGGCTGGTGTCGCTGTGGTTTCTATTGCCGCGGTATTGGGTATCGCTTCGATCATGTTGAATTACCCATGGCTATTTACGGGCTTTAAATTTGTTGGTGCGGGTTACCTGTTTTATTTAGGCGTTCAGATGTGGCGTTCGAGAGGCAAACTGGCGATCAGTACTGACAACCAAACAACAAAAGTCAGCAATGATTGGGACTTGGTGGTTCAAGGTTTTGTCACTGCAATTGCGAACCCAAAAGGCTGGGCGTTTATGATTTCTTTGCTGCCTCCTTTTATTAACAGCAATAAAGACTTAGCACCGCAGTTGTTCATTCTCGTGTCAATCATTCTGGTTTCTGAGTTTGTTTGCATGACCTTATACGCGACAGGCGGAAAGAGCTTAAAGCATATGCTGGGCAAAGCCGACAATGTTAAGTTGATGAACCGCATTGCAGGTACGTTGATGATGGGCGTTGGTGTTTGGTTGTTCGTGAGCTAATTCTGGTTAGCCTACAACGAGCAGAGATCCCCGACTCAGTCGTTCCTCCTTCTCGAGGGTGACGCGTACGTGGGATGATGACGACTTAGGATTACGGTGAGTTTTGAAAATTCGGATTCTTACTTAAACCGAAGAATGCATAGAATATAAAAAGAGCGATAGGGCATTTGGCCTTATCGCTCTTTTTGATTTTACTTAGCTAGCGAACAGAGACTAGATAACAGAAATGTTTCTGATCTTAGCCTGCGTTGTATATTTAAACCGCGATTTCACCGCCGTCTTCTCGACGAATCACAACCGTAGATGCTCTTGGGCGGACTTTGCCTTGAGTTTGTGCGGTTGCATCTTCAGACGATGGCCAGTTTGCCGGGTGTTGAATGTTCACAAACAGTGACTTGAAATCTGGGCTGATGGTAAAGCCAGTCACTTCACAACCGTTTGGACCCACAAAGAAGCGTTTAAGCTGTGCTTGGTTGTTTGCATCAATCACCGCACTGTTGCCGTTGTCATCCGTTAACTGAGATGGAACCACTGCCAGCATTTGGTCATTGGTGTAGCCAGTTACTTCGTCTGCGCCGTTATCTGTCTGAATCCACAAGATGCCACGAGCATCAAACGCTAAGCCGTCAGGGCTCGCGAACTGGTTCATGTCTGTTAGACCAGAGCGGTTAATAGACTTGTCTTCCACTGCTGGTGAACCAAATACGAAGATATCCCAATCGAACTCGCCTGCCGTTTTGCCTTCATCCCAACGGATAACATGACCGAACTTGTTGTCTACGCGAGGGTTCGCAGAGTTCGCTTCTTTACGCTTGTTGTTATTAGTCAGCGTTAGGTAAGCCGTACCCGTCATTGGGTCAACAGAGCACCATTCAGGGCGATCCATTGGCGTTGCACCAACAAGGTCGGCAGCGCCCGCTGTATTGATGATAAGCGCTGCTTGAGAGTCAAATGAATCACCTAGCTTGCCGCCGTTTGTAGTCTTGCTGCCCAACGTTAGTGGTAGCCACGTACCTGAACCGTCATCGTTGAACTTAGCCACATACAGCGTGCCTTTATCCATGTACTTGTCACCCGCACTTAGGCGATTACTCGGTTCTGCGTCACGCGGGTCCCATTTCTCTTCAGAAACAAATTTGTATAGGTATTCAAAGCGAGAATCGTGACCAGAGTAGAATACGATTGGCTCGCCTTCGGTCAACTTACCAAACGTACAGCCTTCGTGACGGAAACAACCCAGTGCAGAACGTTTCTTAGCGCGAGAGTTTGCTGTGTATGGGTCGATTTCAACAATGTAGCCGTGACCGTGTGCTTCGTTACGGTAATCGTCCATTGCTGACTCACCTGTTGGTGTTACGTCAAAGCGAGCAAATTCGTCTAGGCGTTCTTGTTTGTTACCTGAAAGCGTGTCCCAACCGTAACGTGTTTTGTCAGTAGCGATACCAATACGTTCTTGCGCTGGTGTTGTCTCGCCTTTGTTAACGAAATAACCCGGCCAGTTTTCTTCACACGTTAGGTAAGTGCCCCATGGTGTGTAGCCATTACCACAGTTGTTCAAGGTGCCACGAGCTTGGCTGCCGTCTTGTGAGAACTTGGTTTTGGTAAATTCACTGTGTGCAACAGGACCAGACAGATCCATTACGGTCGCGCCTGTGTAGCGGCGGTTCAGAGGATCGTTATCGACCATCACCCATTGGTTGCCTTCAAGTTTTACACGAACCACACTCACGCCGTGTGCGTTGATCTCTTTACGTACTTCATCAAGGCTAGGGCGGTTGCCTTCATCGTATGTAGGACCATTAGCGTGCAGTGCTTTTTGGTCGATGTATTCGTGATTAATCACCAACAAACCGTCGTTGCTGTTGCCATTAAGCGGGAAGAAGTGCATGCCGTCGTGGTGCATGCCCAGTGAGTTTGCTTGATCTTGTGCGTTGTTGGTTCCATCTTTTAACCAAGCATTGCCTTGCTTGTTAAGTGGAGTACCCCAAGGAACCAATACTTGTGCCGTATAGCCTTTTGGCACAACGACACTGTCTGTCAGTGAGCCTTTAACCGATTCGAATGCAAGTGTAGCAGTGCTTTTTTGCGGTGCGCTAGATGATGCTGTCGCCGCGTGCGCTGTGCTGTGGCCTGCTAAACCAAAAGCACCAAACGCCGTCATTGCACTGATGCCTAAACCGCCTTTGAGAACATTTCTTCTTGAAAGGTTCGCATCTAAAACTTCTTCGAAGGGTTTGTTTTTGCTCTTATTAAAACGAGTGCTATCAAATGTTTCCTTGCTCATCTTTACTGCTTCCTATTGGCTGATTTTATTATTCGTTATTCATGACTTACCCACCTACTAACTAATTGGTTAATAAGTTGGGTCAATGTGTGACTAATCGTGAAGCAGTTAAGTGACAGATTTTTATAGATTTGATTAAGGTTTTGTTTCTGTAGCACGATTTTTGCCATTAACACCCTTGTGTAATACAAAACTCTTGGGGATTGATGTGGAACTGTGTATAAATGCTTTATCAAACGAAAAGAGAGGCAGTTATGAAATTAGATAAAATCGAAAACAAAAATCGTCGCCTACGCAAAAAGCTATACCTAGGTGAATTCGCGATTCTGGGTTTTGAAGTAAGCTGCAAGACATCGATTACTGATTTTGATCAATACGATGTGTTCATTGATGAGTTCATTGATTTCATCGACAGCATCGGTCTGTGCTTTGGTGGCGGCGGCCTTGAGCTGTTTGAAGGTTTCTTATGCTCAATTGAGCGCTACCGTTCAGTAACAGAAGCAGAACAACTGCAAGTTGCTCAATGGCTTGAAGCTCGTGCTGAAGTAAGCAAAGTGGAAGTTAGCGAACTGATTGACGCAAACTACGCGTTCTAATTTGATGTTGTGTTGTTAGCTCGATTGAAAGGCCAAATACGGCTTAGGAAAGAGTAACAACAGTACGCTAGAATAAAGGCCGAATCGTTAAATCGATTCGGCCTTTTTGCGTTTTATTCGTTCCATTTCTATTCTTTATCTTCTTTTCTATCCCTTCTGACGTAAATGATAAATTGATATTTTTCGATTAAATATTAGTACTTTATCGCTATTTTTATTTGCAGTAATAAGTTTGGATAAACTTGTGAGAGTTTTATGAGAATTCAATGAAGTTGCTGATAGATTTGATCGTCATTCTTAGAGTCAACAACACCACAGTTCGTTCTGGCAAAGGTAACGGTATATCGCTGTTATTCGTTTTGTTGGCAACGATAGGACTCGATAAAGGATGGAATCAAAATGAATAAACGTACTCAAATCAGCTTAGTGATCAGCTCGGCTATGTTGGCCTTCGGAGCGGCTCAAGTTCAGGCTGCTGAGCTTGAAGTCACTGTCACTAATGCAACGAAAGGGATCTACTTTACGCCTATCTTAGCGGCGGCTCATGACTCAAGCTTGTTCATGTTTAGAACGGGTGAAACGGCTTCTTCGGAACTAGAGTCCATGGCCGAAGGTGGCGATATTTCAGGTTTATCTGGTGTCATTGCCAACGCGGGAGGCGTGGTGGTTGAGAACCCAGCGGCCGGCATCCTCAATCCAGGCGTCGCAACTACGTTTGATATCAGTACTGGTGATTTAGAGTACCTATCATTGGGTGCAATGTTGCTGCCGACAAACGACGGCTTTGTTGGTCTAGATAGCTGGAAGATCCCAACTCAAGCGGGCACCTACAAAGCGACTCTAAATGGTTATGACGCAGGCACAGAAGCCAGTGATGAGCTGGCGGGCAGTATGCCGAACCCTCCATTCATTACCTTTGGCGCTGGTGGCACAGGTGTAGAAACGGCAGTATCAAACGCTAAGGTTCATATTCATCCAGGTAACATTGGTGATGGTGATGCGGCGGGCGGCATCAGTGACCTCGATAGCAGTAGCCATCGATGGTTAAACCCTGTTGCAACTATCACCATTGTTGTGAAGTAAGGGGGATGTATGAAAGCTAGAATTCTATTTATCGCTGCATCAGTAGCTGTGTTAGCGGGTTGTCCGGACGATGACGACGATTACTATCGCTATGATGTGAGTGTTACTAACCTCACCCCCAATCAACCAATGTCACCACTCGCGGTGTTGACTCACAATACGAATTTTGATCTGTTTGAAGTTGGGCAAAGTGCCTCTGTCGATCTGGAATACTTGGCGGAAGGGGGTAGTAATGCACAATTGCTTGCGCTCAGTGACAGTGACGCCAATGTTTATCAAGGCATCTCAGGCAATGGACTGATTCTTTCAGGTGAGCAAGACACGGTGTCGATTCGTGTCGACCCAAATCAAGAAGGGTATATCTCAGTTGCTTCCATGTTGGTGAACACCAATGATGCGTTTGTCGGCGAATCCGGATTATCGCTCAAGTCATTAGCGGTGGGTGATACCTTTACCATGAACATGAATGTTTGGGATTCGGGAACTGAGCTGAACGATGAGCTTGCTGCAACCATTCCGGGACCAGCAGGCGGTGGTGAAGGTTTTAATACCACACGAGACGACACCGATATAGTGAGTTTTCACTCTGGCGTAATCAGCCAAGATGATGGCCTTACGACTTCTACTTTAAGTGCAAATCATCGTTTCCTTAACCCCGGTGCAAGAATCACCATTACTCGAACTCAGTAACAGGTTGAAAGCACGATGAAAGAATTCCTGCTCTGTTCCGGTCAATTGAAAGGTGGGCGGACTCAGAATAGAGCAGGGATCATGAATAGTGCTGCGGTAAATTTGATGGCAAACATATTGTTGGTTGAAGACGATGATGACTTGGCTGAACTGGTGCAGATGCATCTTAAGTTCCAAGGGCATAACGTAATCAGAGCTAATGTGATTGAAAAGGCTCAGGCGCTCTATAAAGAGGGTCATTTCGATTTGATCGTACTGGATCGTGGCTTACCAGACGGTGACGGACTCGATTTCTGTCGAATGTTGCGTCAGCAAGAGGATTGGACGCCAGTACTCATGCTAACCGCAAGAGACGCTGAGTTAGATAAGGTGTCAGGCTTAGAAGCCGGTGTTGATGACTACATAACGAAACCTTTCAGCGTTCTCGAGTTTCAAGCAAGAGTGAGGAACGTGCTTCGCCGTTTAAGCCATGTCGAATCAGCGACTCAAGAGGTTGTGACAGCAGAATCGATTATGAATTTTGGTGTGCTCACTATTCAACCTGAACGCCATCAGGTGTCACTCAATAACCAAGACGTACCGCTGACAGCTACCGAGTTTACCTTACTTCATTTCTTAGCAACCCGCCCGGGGCGTGTGTATAGCAAAGACGAGCTGCTCGATCATGTTTGGAATACTCATCACTCTGGCTATCACCATACCGTGTGTAGCACAGTCAACCGTCTAAGAACCAAGCTTGCGATGCCGAATAGTGATGATGATTTCATTAAAACCGTTTGGGGTGTTGGTTATAAGTTTGAGTCGAAAGCTTAGGCCTATGTGTCGCGTCCGAAGTTTACTAAAAGGCCAGTAAGACCTAAGAGCCATCGAGGAGAGAACATGAGTTTCAAATCGCGTTTAGTGTTGTTCACCAGTTTGTGGTTTCTGCTCGTGAGTGTGGTGATTGCTTATACCTATAATTGGCAAAAAGAGACCATAGAACAAAGAACTAAGCAGAGCTTACACAAAGAGCTCGCGGTTCATATGCGCGATGATAATCCTCTGATGATTGGTACCGACTACAACCCTAAAGCGCTCAAATCCATTTTCCACACCTTGATGTTGATAGGGCCAGATTTTGATATCTATTTCCTCGACAGCCAGGGCAAGATTACGACTCATGCTGCGCCAGAAGGCACTGTGTTAGCCAACCAGATAGACTTAGCACCCATTCAACAGTTTTTAAACGACGAGCCTTATCCCATTCTGGGGGAAGATCCGATCAATCCCGGGGCTCGTAAGGTGTTTTCCGTAGCAGCGATTGAAGAGCTAGGTTCGACCGTCGGGTATCTGTACGTTTTGATTGGCAGTAATCGCCATACCGTGATCGCCAATTCACAAGTCGACACACCTTATATGGCGCTAGCAGGACTTATGCTGATCTCTATTCTAGGTTTCGCCGTAGGTGCTTATCTATTAGTTAAACGCAGCCTCTTAAACCCTATCGAAGACGTCACCAACAAACTACAGCAGCAAGCAGAACAAGATTTCCGTCTTGACCCCAACTTTATTCACCAAGTTCCAGAGTTGGTGCCGATTGCACGATCTTATCAATTGATGGCGAAACACATTCAGCAGCAATTCTTACAGCTTGAGTATCAGTCTTCGCATCGTAGACAAAGCTTATTGCAGCTGAGTCATGACTTGAAAACACCACTGTCGAGTGTGTTGGGTTACTTAGAAACATGGAAGATCCAAAATCCACATTCAGATCCTCTGATTGACGTGGCTTACCGCAATGGCAATAAACTGTCTGAACAACTGCATTCGCTGCTCGATAGTGCCAAACATGACAATCCTGTCCCCACATATCAATACGCTTCAATCGATTTCAATGGGCTGATGAGCGAATGCTTAGAAACGATACAAAGCAAATATCGCCATAAAAATGTTGAGTTGAACATTAATATGCCTATTGGAATCAAGGCTGTGGGTGACAGTGATCTGCTTGAGAGGTTGATTTTGAATCTGTTAGATAATGCATTGAGGCATAGCCCAAGTGGCACTGTGGTGTCGTTAGATGTTGGTTTTGAAGCGGATTCCAAACGGGTGAAGGTGGTGATTCATAATGAGGTTGAACTGGAAGCGCCGAATGGTTCTTTGGGAATAGGAACCAAGATCGCGCAGTCGATATTGATGTTACATCACAGCGTGCTAGAAACAACAAAGGCAGAGAACTCCTTTCAGCAAAGCTTTTATTTGCCTTCGGTATAGCTCTGTCTGCCTTCGTTTAGCTCGATGTATACTTACGTAGAACTAACGTTAAGCGTCTTTACTGTCTTCGTTGCCTTCGTTCACTTTCGCGTAGAAGTGAAGTAGCTCAGTTAATTCTTTAACCCAGCCAAACGCATCTTTAGGTGCGTTCTTTAAGATCTTTTCTACTTTCTCACAGTGCACTTCGATTGCGATTGCTTCTTCAAGGTTGAAAGAAATTGAGTAGAAGTGCCAAAGCAGTAGGCGAGTCATTCGCTCGATGTTCTGTTGCGAGTTATCCGACTCTGAGAAGGCTAGGTTTACTTCACCAAGCGCGATAGCTGTCATTCGAAGCATTGCGTCAAATTTCGCTGATTGCATGCGTTCTTCGCTGGTGACTTCTTCTTGCTCGAACGTAAACAATTCCGTCATTGCATCTTCAGGAACAAGGCGATGAATCATTCTTAAACTAAATTCTTCTAGTTCATGGCGAGGCATGGTGATTAAGCAATTTAAGGTGTAGTCGCGTTGCATGGTGTTCTCTTGGATCTGCAAAAAGGTCGGACAGTTTAATGGAGAAGCGAGCTCAGAAAAAGCAGATTTTAGATAAGCCTACGTTTGTGGGCTTATCTGTGTACTACAAGCCCTAAAATCGATGCTTAGGGGAACTGTATTTAGGTTTGAACGCAGTATCAGGCTTTGCTGTGGCTTGGCGGTTGGTACTGCATCGACTGGTCGTTTCTCATGAATATGTTGCTCGCGACCAAACTGCCGATGCAAATAGAACCAAGGGCGAGCCAAGTCATCGCATCAGGAATCTCGTTGAATAGTGGGATCGCCAACAAGGTCGCCACTGCGGGTGTTGCACTGCCAAAAGCGGCAGAGCGTTCAGCCCCTAAGGTATTAACCGCATAAAGGTAAGTGAACGCAGCGATTAAACCCGCCCCAACGCCTTGCACTGTTGAATGAACGGCAAGCTCCGTGAAGGGCCAATTAGCGATTGGTGTGTCCATTAGGTGGCTTGGGAGGGTTCCAGTCAGGATTAGGACGAGTAAAAGCAAAGTAGAACAGAGAGAAATAAAACCGGCACTGACTAACGCATTAAGATTAGCGACACGGGCTGAGATGGTGAACATCGCCCACATTAAGCTTCCGCATAAAAACAACAAATGACCTTTGGTGTATTCGAAGTTGAAGCTGCTTAAGCTACTCCCTAAAAACAACAGTATGCCGAGCAAAACCAAACCTAAACCAACAACACGATGTCGGCTGAGTGGCTGCTTAAAAAAGAGTACCGCAATTCCTGTAACGAACAGAGGAAGCGTGCCCGGAACAAGAGCACTGCCATGAGATACCGGAACAAACTGCATGGCCGTTCCGGCAACAAGCAGATAAGGTAATCCGCTACCTACGAACATACCCGTTAGATACCGTTTAGGGACGACGGCAATTGCGCTGCGTGCTTTCCACATCAAAGGCAATAACACCAAAGCCGGTATGAGAAATCTTGTGAGAGCGATATCGGCAGGTGTTAAATCTGAATTTGCGCCGCCTTTAAGAGAAAGAAAAAAGCTCGCCCAAATGAGTAGGGTGACAGTAATAGATAAGTAGCCAAGATTCATAATATAGAAGGAGAGTGGGTGATGACTCATTATGGAACAGTTGGTGTGCCACAGGTTGGCAAGTTTTGGCTAAAATTGAACTATCGTTGATGATTTCTGCTAATATTCACCAAATAATTAACGGATTTAACTAATGTTTGGCATTTACTATGGATAGAATTGATAGGCATCTTCTCGAACTGCTACAAAAAGATGGCAGGTTAACCACGGCTGAACTTGCTGATGAAGTGGGTTTATCACCTTCGCCTTGTGCAAGACGAGTCAAAAGGCTAGAAGAAAAGGGCATTATTGACGGTTATCGTGTGAGCTTGTCACGAGAACAAGTCGGCATCGCAATGAGTGTGTTTGTTGAGGTGAGCCTAAACAACCACCAAGAAGTGTCGATAGATAAGTTTGAGGCGGCTGTTGTAGAGATGGAAGAGGTGATCAGTTGCCACGTTGTATCTGGGGCTTATGACTATTTGCTAGAAGTGGTTAGCCCGAACTTGATGGCCTACGAGGCATTTACAAGAAAACTTCAAAGGCTCTCTAACGTGAAAGATATTCATACCCACCTTGCGATAAGACAAGTAAAAGGCAATGCACCACTGCCAATTTATACCGATTAAGCCAAACTCTGAGCAGTAACACGAAGGCAGAATGAGCTGAAAACGAAATGGTTTACTCCTGAAGTAGAAGCGCGGTCAATATCAAAAATCATCCATTAAGTGTCAGGCTTCAGGCAATAAAAAACGGAGCACCTCGTGAAAGGTACTCCGTATATGATAGGTGCAAAACTTAGTGATACTTAAAGTTAGAGATTGAACAATCCCCAGTTTGTGCATTAATTCTGAATGAAAAAGCATGTGAATGATAATCCACGCCGTCATTCCAAATTGTCTCTCCAAATATCTTACATAGCTCTAGCTCACTTACTGAACCGAACTCTTCCATGTGTTTAGCTACAGATAAAAGTTTACCTCTTATCTCTGCAGTCCATTCCGTGTTACTCAAGCAGTTGAAAGCCATAGTCTTTTGCATATTACCTAGCCAAAATGTTTCTTGTTATTAAGTTATATGAAGATTCATGATAACAATTTTCTGGCGTTTGTAAATCTATTTTGTGATGGATATCTCACATACTCGCTTGCATTGGTCGGAAATTGAACTTCATTGTTGATAGATAGCACATTACTTTTACAACCTATTGATAAAGCTTTGATTAACGAGTTCTTAGAATATTATGGATGGGATTGAGCATATTTATCGGAAAGTCCAGTCGAACGAGTGAGAGAATCTAATGGTGATTTCAGTTTGACGCATCGTTTACTGGTTGGTTTATGTGGCGCGCTTCATCAATCATCGTCGCTTCTCTGCGGTATTTCGAAGACAGCTGACGGAATTTTTCACTGAGTGTATGGAGATCTCGGGAGAGTGATTGTGAGCTTTGTACGTGCACCTTTGCGCTTTCTGCCTGGCGCGGGAGTCTTGCTTTGGTGCAGTGTTTGGCGACGGCTTGCCATGAATACGCTAGAGAGTCAGCGCCTTCAAGTTCACTAGACACAAAATACGCCTGTTGTAGCAAAACCTCGGAGACGTCATACGCGGTATTCATATGACTATTGAGCTGCACATTAAACCTTTCTTCGTACTTTGCCCAAAGCTCTGCTTTTCATTAAAGTGTTTAGATAACAATGTCTGTGACTCATAGGTTGAAAGAACTTGGTTGAACTCTTTGGTGTACTGACTATAGCGACCTTCAAAAGAGAGCTGACGATCCAACAGTGTTTGCCAGTTTTCACGGTCACAATGATTCGCTAGAGCGACATTGGCACTCAAAGTTACGCTTACAATGATAACTTTCCCTCAAAAACTCATGACTTTCCTCTACTTACTGCGTTCTCTATAGAGAGTATAGATGAGCAGCAGCATGAGTTGATGTACACTTGAAAGATACCTAAAACGGAAGAGCTGGTGGATTTGATGAAAAAAGCGCTGATCGCTTTACTTGTGTTGTTAATATTGGGCGGAGGGGGAGGAGCGGCATACTACTTCTTGGTCATGAATAAAGACCCAATCCCACAAGAGAAAACGGAAGAGCCGGCGTTAGAAGCTACCGAGCAATCTGAATCTGACCTTGTACCTACCATGGATCTTCAGCCTGAACCCGAGCAGACGGAATTTTATGTTTTGGAGAGAAAGCTTGAAGTGGTCGAGCAACCTGAAATTGATGGCTTGATAACAGATTACCTCTATAAAGGAGAAAAGGTGGAGGTACTCGAGAAACAGGGAGAATGGGCTCGTATCTCAGACTATATTGTCCTTAAAGATGGCGGCCCACAGACGGCGGAATGGGTCTCTATGTCAGGCTTATCGAATGATGAAGTCATTATTTCGGAAAAAGAAAGCAAAGAGATATTGGATTCCTATTTGGTTAAGTCTGATGATCTCAAGATCCATCAAGAAAAATTCCGTAATTCGGTGGCTAAACTGATCTCTGAGGGGGAGTGTGCCCCAAGTGATTTTGAAGAATTAGGCGGATGGGTGAAATCTGTTAAGTACAGCAATCGAGATGTATATTTTATTTATTGTGGTGGGTTGTCCCTTGAAAACAAAATTTATCTTGATGTAAATACAAATGAAATATTTACGAAGTAAAAATCGCCCCATTTTAAGTGTTGGACGTATTAATATTCTTTAGGGTTACCGTTCATAAGTAAAATTTTTGAAATCTTACTTTATCGCAGAGTGGGCTTCTTTATTGGCACCTCATTATATTTAATCCGATATAAGCAGTATCTGGCTATTCCGTTTAAACAATGGGTCTACAGTTTTTATGGTATGAGAGTATTGTTGTCGGGATTCCGTAAAGCAGGTGCTGCCGATTCTTGATAAGGAAGATGTCGATAAAGAGAACGTCGATCCAGAAGCTTCGGAAAACCAAGCTTAACGTTTTGCCTCTTACTTAACAGTAGGAATACCTTAACAGTCGAAATACGAAGCACCAGACAATAAAAAAAGCCACTGAAATCAGTGGCTTTTTCGTATCAACTCATATCAGAATTATCTGGTAGAAGTTGATGGAATCTCGATTGTTAATCGATTTCTTTGTCTTTACCCATAGATAAAATCCAAAGAGATACGGCTGCAACACCTGCAAAGCCACCAAGAATGATAACTGGCATAGCGCTGTAACCTAGGATGTGCCAAATTACGCTTTCTAAAGTACTCATTCAATCGCTCCTTATTGCCAGCCTTCAACGCCGTGCATGTCTGGTAGTTTGTGTGCAATACCTTTGTGACAGTCTACACACGTTTTTTCACCAGAAGCTAGCGCAGTCGAGTGTTGTTTCGCACTACGGGGGCTCTGCTCTGAGAAGTCCATGTAATCGAACTGGTGACAGTTACGACACTCAAGTGAATCGTTCTTCTTCAATCGAGCCCATTCGCGTTCCGCTAGGTGAGCACGACGTGCTTTGAACTTTTCTTCAGTATTGATGGTTTTCGCAATAAAGTGTGCGTATAGCTCTTTAGATGCTTGAACCTTACGAACAATTTTATCTGTCCATTCATGAGGAACGTGACAGTCTGAACAGATAGCACGAACACCAGAACGGTTAGAGTAGTGAATTGTCTCTTGGATTTCAGCAACGATAGGTGCGTGACAGCCAGAACAGAATTCTTCCGTGTTGGTTGCCTCCATACCCGTGTTGAATGCACCCCAGAACAAAAGACCACCCGAGAAACCCAAGAACAAAACAACGCCTACGGCTGCTTTGCTTGGTGTCGCAAGTCTTTTCCAAAACGCTTTAAGTAATTTTATCATATATAGCCTCTCTTACAGTCCGGCTACGATTAACGCAGTGAATCTACAGGTTTGAACTCGTTCTCAACTAGTGGCTTAGCATTAGCTTGAGGTACGTGACACTGTAGACAGAAGTAACGACGAGGTGATACGTCTGCAAGTACCGCATCTTCACGGTTCATGTAGTGAGTTACACTCACTTTAGTAGCACCCATTTCTTTTGCGTTTTTCCAGCTGTGGCAAGAAAGACACTTGTTAGCGTTAAGAGAAACTTCATAGCTACGAATAGTATGAGGCACTAGAGGTGGTTGGTATACGTAGTCACTCTCAAGTACTTGGTCACGAGGGAACTTTTTGAAGTCATCTGCTGCGCGAGTTGCTTCAAGTTCACTTGCACCACGTAGAGATTCTACGCCACCAATGCCGCCTGGGTTATCCAGTTCAGCTTCAGCTTGAACTGCACCAGCTAGCAAAAGACCAGCTGATAGTAGGGCAGTAATCAGTTTTTTCATGGTTAATTTCTCCGCCTAAAGGCTAATTCTTTGAGTGGACTACTTCTTTCAAAAAGTAACGAAAAAAGCAGTCGCAATATTAAAAACGTCAGATCTACGAGCTAAGTGGTAAGAACATATTGTCCTTAAGCGACCTTAGTGATCTTAACTGGACACTTCTTGTAATCCGTCTGTTTAGACAGAGGATCCGTTGCATCCAAGATCAACTTGTTGATCAGAATTCTTGCATCAAAGAATGGTACGAATACCAAGCCTTGTGGTGGACGGTTACGACCACGAGTTTCAACACGAACGCGTACTTCACCACGTTTGTTTTCGATAAGAACTTCATCACCACGGCGAAGACCACGAGCTTTAGCATCAGCAGGGTGGATGTAACAAAGTGCATCCGGTACTGCTTTGTAAAGTTCTGGTACACGACGAGTCATAGTACCTGTGTGCCAGTGCTCAAGAACACGACCTGTACATAGCCACATATCGTATTCATCGTTTGGTACTTCAGGTGGCGCTTCGTATGGTGCATTGATGATCAGTGCTTTACCATCTGGTTTGCCGTAGAAGTCCCAATCAGAACCTTTCTTAGCATATGGATCTGAACCTTCTTTAAAGCGCCATAGTGTCTCTTTACCGTCAACAACAGGCCAACGTAGACCACGAACTTGGTGGTAGCGATCGTATGGTGCTAAATCGTGACCGTGGCCGCGACCAAAGGCTGCGTATTCTTCGAATAGACCTTTTTGAACGTAGAAACCTTGAGCTTGTGCATCGTCGTTAAGCTCTTGAGCTTCAGACAGTGGGAATGCATCAACGTTGCCGTTTTTGTAAAGCACGTCGTACATGGTTTTGCCACGGTACTCAGGCATTTTCGCAACCAGTTCTTCACCCCAAACTTCTTCAATAGTGAAGCGCTTAGAGAATTCCATGATTTGCCATAGGTCAGACTTAGCTTCACCTACAGTTTTCACTTGTTGGTACCATGCTTGTGTACGACGCTCTGCGTTACCGTAAGCGCCTTCTTTCTCAATCCACATTGCTGTTGGAAGGATGAGGTCAGCCGCTTGAGCTGTTGCCGTTGGGTACGGGTCAGAACATACAATGAAGTTATCTGGGTTACGGTAACCTGGCAGACGTTCAGTGTTGATGTTTGGACCCGCTTGCATGTTGTTGTTACACATTACCCAGTAAGCGTTGATTTTACCGTCTTTCAACATACGGTCTTGAAGAACAGCGTGAGCGCCGGGTACCGGTGGAATGGTGCCTTCTGGAAGTTTCCAGATATCTTCTGCAATTTTACGGTGTTTAGGGTTAGCAACCACCATATCGGCAGGTAAACGGTGAGCGAATGTACCAACTTCACGCGCTGTACCACACGCTGACGGTTGGCCAGTTAGTGAGAATGGGCTGTTACCTGGAGTAGAAATCTTACCTGTAAGAAGGTGGATGTTGTATACAAGGCTGTTCATCCATACGCCACGAGTATGTTGGTTCATACCCATAGTCCAAAGTGACATTACTTTGATGTTTGGATCGGCATATTGCTTAGCCAGCTTGATAAGGTCTTCTTGAGATACACCTGACATTTCAGACGCTTTCTCAACTGTGTATTCAGCAACAGACGCTTTGTAGTCTTCGAAAGAGATAGCAGTCATTTCGCCTGAGTTAGGGTTTGCGGCTGCTTTCTGTAGTGGATCATCGTCACGCAGACCGTAACCGATGTCTGTCGTTGCTTGCTTGAAGTTCGTGTGCTTGTTCACGAAGTCCCAGTTAACCGCATCGTTTTGGATGATGTAGTTTGCGATGAAGTTTGCGATCGCAAGGTCAGACTGAGGGTTGAAGATGTAACCCGTGTCTGCAAGCTCGAAAGAACGGTGGTAGTAAGTAGACAGTACGTTTACTTTAACGTGTGGGTGGCTTAGACGACGGTCTGTAATACGAGTCCATAGTACTGGGTGCATTTCTGCCATGTTTGAACCCCACAGTACGAATGCGTCTGCGTGTTCAAAGTCATCGTAACAACCCATTGGCTCATCAATACCGAAAGTGCGCATGAAGCCTACTACAGCAGAAGCCATACAGTGACGAGCGTTTGGATCTATGTTGTTTGAACGGAAACCCGCTTTCATCATCTTAACGGCTGCGTAGCCTTCCATTACTGTCCATTGGCCTGAACCGAACATACCAACACCTGTTGGACCGTTCTTCTTCAGTGAAGCTTTCCATTTCTCAGCCATCACGTCGAACGCTTTGTCCCAAGATACGGGTGCGAAATCACCATCTTTATGGAACTCACCATCTTTCATACGAAGAAGAGGTTGTTCTAGACGGTCTTTGCCGTACATGATTTTTGAAAGGAAGTAGCCTTTGATACAGTTAAGGCCTTTGTTTACAGGAGCTTCTGGATCGCCTTGAGTCGCAACCACTTTACCGTTTTGAGTACCTACTAGTACTGAACAGCCCGTACCACAAAAACGACAAGGCGCTTTATCCCACGTGATTTTTGTTTGATCAGAGCTAGCAATCAGGTTGGTTGCTGTTGCCGGTAGAGTTACACCTGCAACGGCTGCCGCTGATGCAGCTGCGTTTGCTTTCACAAACGCACGTCTTGTCATTTTCATACTTCACCCTCAAGTTGAGAATTGTTACTTCCAGTTTCTAAATCCGTTTCGTCGAGTCCAGTTTCGATTTGGTGATAAACCAAAGCTGTCCCCAAAACGTTCTTAATGTTGTTTATTGCTTCGATGGTGTCCGTTACAAAACCTTGGTTTTCAGTTTCTAGGACCACGATGATTTTGCCTTCAGGGCTATCTCCGTAGATTTCAGCGTTATCGAATTGATCGATCTCCGCTTTGATCTCATTTAGATGCTCAGGGCTCACATGCACGACTAAACTTGATATATGCACTTCATTTAGTGCCATAAATTGCTCTCGTTATTTTTGTTTTATGCATTACTCACAAGAATAGCCGAAGTAGGGCAAATTGCTACGCAGGCCCCACAACCGCTACACTCATCTAACTCGATTTTTGGTAGAGCAACACTGCCTGCTCTAAGTTCAAATTGAATGGCCATAGGTTCACACATGTCACCACAGCTTCGGCATTCAACATTTTGTTGCGCTAAACACTTATCAGAGATTTGTGCTTTTGCTTGCCAAGGCTCTCCTTGCTTTGGCTTAAAAATGGGTTCGGGACAAACATCTGCACATTGATAGCAGAACGTACACTCATCAATAGAGAAATCTACAGTGGGAAAACCACCATCGCCTACAATGATTATCTTAGTCTCACAACTCTCGATGCATTTACCGCAGCGAGTACAGTCATCTGTAAAGCTTTCTAGGCTGTCAATCCAAGGCAAACGAATCTGGCTTGAGTCAACTTTTCGTCTTGAAAAAAGACGGCGTTTTGATAGATCTACCACTAGATACCTATAGATGTTACTAAGATGTTGTAATTGTAGGTCATTATTCTATTAATATCTTGTAATGAGTCCTCACAAGTAGTGTAGTTTTAGAAACAATTGTATAAATACCCCCTAAGGGCTAATTGGGGGCATATATTGTCTTAGATCAATAAATTACGGAGCGAGTGATCACATATTGAATGGAGCTATGATTTTTGATGTGTGACAATACGATATCGCTGGCAAGTCATTTATCAATAGGAAGGCACTTTTGCTTATAAAACCGGTTTCATCTGTAACAAGTACGATAGCAAAATCTTTGCTCTCTATACTGCTGTTGTCGGTTGCTACGACTGGCTTTGCCATCTTTACTTTGGCTTCAAGTTTGAATGATGCAGAAGCGGTTAACGTGGCCGGTTCAATGCGAATGCAAAGCTACCGTTTAGCCCATGATATTCAAATAGAATCTGTCGATTATGAATCTCATATTCGTGAATTCGAAAGTTCTCTTTACTCGCCATCCATGACTAATTTGGTCAGTTGGAATGTTCCGACAGACATCACAGAAGATTACTATTTAATTATCGGCCGTTGGCATGAGCTAAAACAGGTCTTGAATAGCGAAGAGCGCGATCACTATCTCGTGTTGGTTGAAAACTTCGTGGCTGAAATCGATGGCTTCGTTTATAAGCTGCAAGAGTTCTCTGAAGACAAGTTAATAAAGTTAGCGTGGGCTGGTGGTATCGGCCTTGGTGGGATTCTGGTCATATCTCTTTTTGTTGTTCACTTTGTACGTAAACAGGTTGTTAAACCGCTACATGCTCTTGTCGGTGCGAGCCAAAGAATCAAAAACAGCGACTTCGAGGTAGAACTCAAGGTGACCAGTAACAACGAAATGGGCATTTTGACCAAAACCTTCAACTCGATGGCCAAAGATTTAGGCGTGCTTTATCGAAACCTTGAAGATGTGGTGGATGCAAAGACGATTGAGCTGCAAAATGCGAACCAGTCGCTGCAGGCACTTTATAACTCGTCACAAGAGCTCACGGTGACGCGTATTGCTCCTGAAAACTTCCGAGCTATCTTGCAGCATCTCGTGAGCTTGGAAGGGATTGGATCACTGAGGCTCGAGATTGTCGATAACTCAGGCCGTTCATTGATTATGGATGAAGGTTACGATTCGAATTTAGACTACGAAAAGTTTGAGATGAAACTCGACGATAACGAACTTATTCTCGGCTATTTATACTGTTCATATCACCACGGGCACTCAACTAAAGCTCTGATCGAAAGCTTCATTCAACTGCTATCGAGAGCGATCTACTACAATCGTGCTCAAAAGAAAGCTGAACAGCTTATTATCATGGAAGAGCGTGCCACGATTGCACGTGAACTCCACGATTCATTGGCTCAATCACTGTCGTACTTGAAAATTCAAGTTACACTATTAAAGCGTGTGATTGGCAAACTGCCAGAGCAACAGCACCGAGAGCAATCTGAACAAATCGCGTCTGAGATCGGAAACGGCTTAGCCGACGCTTATACCCAGTTAAGAGAGCTACTCACCACATTTAGGTTGACCATTAAAGAGGGCAACTTTGGAGACGCCTTAAGTACCATGCTTGAGGCGCTCAGCGAGAGAACCGATGCGAAGATTAACCTCACTAATAATCTCTCATCGATCGAGCTTGATGCGCATAGTCAGGTTCACTTGCTTCAATTGATTCGTGAAGCAACAATAAATGCAATAAAACACGCCAATGCCGACTTGATAGATGTATGCTGTATCGATGAGGACGGTGAAGTATTAGTCGTGATAAAAGATAATGGAGATGGCTTTGACTCAAGTAGTTCCAAGGTGAACCACTACGGGATGAGCATTATGCAGGAGCGTGCGGCAAGACTGAATGGCGACTTGACGATTGAAGCGGCGCAAGGTGAAGGCTGTACAGTCATATTGAAATATAAAAGTTTGAAGGAAGTTAAAGTTGACGATTTGTAAAGTAATGCTGGTTGATGATCATCCATTGATGCGCAGAGGTATAAGCCAATTACTGAGCTTTGAAGACGAATTCGAAGTGATTGCAGAAGCAAGTAACGGCACTGAAGCGGTTGCTCTTGCTCATGAAGAAGAACCTGATTTGATCCTTTTGGATCTCAATATGAAGGGCATGTCAGGGTTAGATACCTTGAAAGCACTTCGCACTGACGGTTCTAGCGCAAACATTGTTATTCTAACGGTTTCTGATAGCCCTGCAGACATTGAAGCGATTGTAAAAGCAGGCGCTGATGGCTACTTGTTGAAAGACACTGAACCCGATGAGTTAATTGAACTGCTTAAGCAAGCACACAGCGGTGACAAGGCTTACAGCAGTGTGGTTGCTCGTTACCTAAATGATGCTGGAAGCCGCAATGATATCTTCGAACAACTGACTGAACGCGAAATGCAGATCCTTCAAGAAGTCGCGAAAGGTTACCGCAATAAGCAGATCGCTGATCACCTGTTCATTTCTGAATCGACAGTTAAGGTACATATGAAGAGTCTACTGAAAAAGCTGCAAGTGCCTTCCCGTACCGCTGCCACGGTTCTGTATCTAGAACGCTATGGTGAAATGAAGTAGGGCTTGGGTCCTTTGAGATAACACTATTTCAAGCCTGACTGTTTATACATGTCTCGATAGTTTTGACGATGTGAGAAAGTGACATTAAAAAAGGCGCTGAACTTACTAAGTTCAGCGCCTTTTTATTAGGGCATTTTATATCCAAATAATCATGTCTGTTTTACTGACAATTAAGCTGCCATTGGTACTAGAACAAGCGTACCGAAGATCACCGTGATAAGACCACAGATTACTGGTACTGAAGTACGTTTAACGACTTCAAACGGGCTGATTTTACCCATGCCAGAAGTCGCTACAATTACACCCGAAACAGGAGAAATTGTACGGCCTAAGTTAGACGCTTGAAGCATTGGGATGATTAGGAACGCAGGGTTCAAGCCCATTTTCGCAGCAAGTGACGGAGCCAGTTCTACGAATGCATAGAATGGCGCGTTACCAGAACCTGTCGCGATAGCAGCAGCAACTGTTAGACCAGTCAGGATAAGCATTAATGCGATACCGCCAGCGCCAGCTGATTCAGCAAGGCCGATTAGGTTATCAATTGCACCGATAGACATTAGGCCCTGAGCAAATACACCCGCCGCAACCAACAGCATTACTACGCCTTTAAATGCTTCGGCCATACCTTGGTAGCAAGAATCTAGGTCTTCTAGTGTTTTTTCGCCGTCAAACTTCTTCACAACGTAATCGATAACAGCGCCCACGAAAATTGAACCTACTACGATGGTGTAGATATCAAGTGAAAGGCCCGGAATGGTACGACCGTTGAATAGAAATACTCCAAAAATAGGTAAGAATGGAAGAGCAGCATAAAAAGCCGGCGCATTCGTTTCAATTTCTGAAACGTCTACTTTTTCCATTGGCGTGTTTTCTTTCTTATCTAGGTATTTGTTCCAGAAGAAAGCCGCACCCGCCATCACGATGATCGCACAGATAGAAACAGGCAGTACCGTTTGAACAGCAAACACATCAAGAGACATACCTGATTTTTCTGCTGCGATAACCACATCACCCGACGTTGGTGAAAGAATGATTGCTGCAGGTGATGCACAAACCGCCACCGCTGCTGGACGAGAAATACCCATTGCCGTCATCATTGGGAATAGGGTCGCCATCAATAGCACGCCAAGGCCTGTTGCAGAACTTACTGCTAGAGACATTAGACACGCTACGATGTAAGCCGCAACAAGAAGTACGTATGGAGATTTGATAGCAGCAAGCGGTTTAGAGAATTGTTTTACTACCACATTGTTTGCGCCGATATGCGTCATGTAAGAAGCAAAGCCACAAAGAAGCATGATTTGCATGCCTAGGCCGCCTCCACGGTACTGAAGCATGTACTTAACGAATTCTAGTGAGTCGGTAACCATGTTACCTGTTGAAGCGACCTTAGCGGGTAAGACTGTGTGACCTATAAGGCCAGTAATAAGAAGTAGGGCAAGGCCAGCTGTCAGTAATACACCTGCCGCTTTATAGCCTTTCACAATAAAGTAACCAACAGCGATAGTAATCACTAATCCGATCAAGAGCTCTAACATAGAAATCTCCACAAAGTTTAAAAAAATATAAGAAAGTGTTTCAGAATATGACAATGAATGTACAGAAAACTGCACTGTGGCACGAGGCATAGTTGAGGTTGATATGATCTAAGACAAACATTTTCTTTGATGTTAATTGTGGTTGTAAATCATGAACAACTACTGTTGTTTAGATGTTAATAAACAAATTATCTATCTCAATAGAATATAACTTGGATCACCTTTATAGTGAGGAGTTGTATACAGAGGTGTGGATTTATAAATCTATGACTTTTGGAGCCTAACGTGCAGAACTAAAAAGAAGTGTGTATTTTTACATGATATCGGATTAATTTATGAACTGATGCCTACTGGGAATGGAAAGTTAAGTAGGCTTCAGCGAGAGTTGAATTGATGTGGAAATGCATAGCTCCTAACGTATTGGCTTAAGTACAGCTACTGACCGAAATAGTTGATAGTTAAACGATTAGTTAATGTTCAATTCAGGATCTACATTCGAGTAAGTGGGCAGGTCGGCGCATATCACTTTTTTACAAAAGTGAATCATTCCGCGCTGAGTGACCAATAATAATTCATCATTATTTAGTGGGATATAAGCCATGGCATCTGAAGAAAGCACTGCACCTTCACTGATCATCACCTTTTCGTAAAATGTGAGCTCTCTATTTGGTATGATTTGTTCATGTTGAGTCTCGTCTAAAGAAATGTCGTGTTGGGTTACCACGTAAGTACCTGACGACGCAAAGCCAGCTTCTTTCGTAGAGACATATAACAATTCATAGCTGTTATTCTTCTTAAACTCGATATTAACGGCAGCTTGATTATAAATGACTTTTTCTTGTGGGTTGACCACCGAGGCTGTGTTGGATAAATAATGATCTTTAAGATAACTTTGAGGAATAAAGGTTGTCATCCATCCGGCCATAATACCGATTATGGCGATTGCAACGAAGATCTGTTTTTCTTTATTCACAAGTCACTCCTTTAAATTCACTTGGGAAGCTCAGAGATTTTCCTGAATTATCGATGATGATTTTTTTTCCCTTATATTCGTAAAGCGTCACGTTGAATAACTCATTAAAAGTGAACTCGTCGGATTCGATTTTACAAGAGATAAAATGTTGACCCACGAGATCTTCGCCTAGGCTATTTCTATCTAAATAAGAAAACAGATAATGGGATAAACCTGCAGCCACTACAAATAATGCAACCAGTGCTAACACACTGTTTGTTTTTTTCGTAGCGGCCGTTGTCTCGGTTGGTGATCTTTCTGGCGCTGTGTTGTCTTCAGGTTGTTTCGTTTCTTGTATTGGTTGCGATTGAACTATACGCAGCGCGCGTTCTTTGTCTTGTGTCACTTGTCCTGCAAATCGGTAGCCTTTACCGCGCTCAGTGACGATGATCATCCCCCTCTTATCTTCTAACGCTTTTCGGCAAATCGAGATGGTTTGCATTAGGCTGCCATCTTCAACGTAGATACCTTTAGACACCCACACTTGTTCAATAAGAACTTGGCGCGTGATCACCTCATTGGGTCTCGAGATAAAAAACTTAAGTAGCTCTGATTCGTTAGAACCTATTGGGTACGTACGACCTGTCTTAAAGTGATGGATTTCACTCTCTTCTAAATTGACCTGTATATCATCATTGATAATAAATTCAGCAGATATCTGGGTTCTCATTGTTATAAGCGTTCTCACTTAAATATAACAAATACCACTATAAATATAAACTCACTCACTTTGTCTTATTTTATGTTTAAATAATTGAATTTGTTTGATTATCCCTCTTTTCATATTCCCTTATAAAACTTTTTGAGGTTGTTTAATGTGGTTTCAGGTGCTTGCCGCCAGTCGCTATTAGATCATTAACGGGTGACGCTGATTTAGTGGGTGTGGGTTAACTGCTCAAATTTCTTACGTAGTTTTATCAACGTGTCATTCCAACTCTGTGTTGCCTTGCTCTCTACGAATAAAAGTCGAGCTTACCTCCGACTCAATCGGCAATTCAAATAACGATAAATCGCATGACCACACCAGTTAAATGCGAAAGCTACGAAGGAGCTGTTTTGAAAGATTTCAATAAGCCGTATATATGTGGACTAATTACGCTTGCCTTACTCGGCTGTCAGTCTGAAGACTCGGCTCAAGATGCCGTATTGATATTGGTTCCCTACAACATTAATGAATTACCAAAACCGAACGATGGTTATGGGTATGACGAGGATGGAACAATATCCGGTGTCGGTGAAGACGTTGTCGTAATGTCATCGACTAACGACGCGTATTATCAGGACTACAACAACTCATACGCAGCCCTAGACGGTTGGGGACTTTGTGCAGAACCGATTTTGATTCCTCTAAAAAGTGTTAATTCTGATAAACGTTATCCACTCAATAACGAAACCTTAGCCGGGAATGTTGTATTAATTGATGAAATAACAGGTGATGAAGTTGACACTCAAATATCGGCCGATGGTTCCAATATAATTATTCAGTGCGAATCAGGATTAAAAGAGGGGACGACTTATTCGATCGTTGTTACTGACGGGGTAAAAACTGAATTTAATGAGCCTTTAAAATCAGATGCCAGTTTTGATGAGTTGATTTATTCAGACGTCCCATTAAATAACGAAAAAGAAGAAGTCCTTCAAGATCAAGTATTGAGTGCTATTGAATCATATTATGCGTTATATCCAGAGAAAGGTATTCCCGTTTATGCTGCGCAGTTTAAAACACAGAGTTCGTATTCGTCGCTAGATGCAATGAAAAGAAACCATCTGCAATATGGTAGTTTATTCACCCAAGAAGAGCCTGTAATTGTAGAGGAAAAGCGGGGATATAACCTGTATACAAAAGTGCTAAAAATTCCGTCGTACTTACCTTTTACAAAAGAGAGGGAGGCGGAATGTATCGTCGATGAATTTGACCCGAAAGAAAATTGCCCACCACTGTATGAATGGATTACCAACACTTCCGGTAGTTTTCCAACTGCGGAGAATCCAATGCCTCAAAAGACAGAAGACCTTGAGGTGACGGCAGATATATACGTACCAAAAGAGTTTAACTGGAATAGTTTTATAGAGTTACCTGTCGCTATTTTTATTCATGGTGTTACAGCAGAGCGCGGCACTGCTTCTTTAATGGCTGCGGAATATACTGATAAAGGTTATGCCGTGGTTGCGATCGATATGCCATATCACGGTGAGCGGATACGTTATGACTCAAGCCCTGAGCACGTGGAAATTAGTGCCCGAGCAAACAAAGCCTTCTTCATCAATATTGATTCCCCTTTAGCGCTTCGTTCTAACCTCCAGCAGTCTGTTTCTGATTTTCTGGGTCTACGCTATGCGTTGAGCCAAGAAGGTTGGGTTGATAACAATAACGTTCATCTAATCGGACAATCGTTGGGTGGGATCATGTCGGTAATGGTGAGTGAGTTTAGTCAAGCAAGCCCTGATTTTCACTCGGATACTAATCCTAATTTTGAATTCAATACGGTGAACTTTGTTGTTCCGGGGCAGGGGCTAACCAACTTGGTTCTGTCTTCTCAAACCTTAGGCCCTGAAATGTCTGAAGGTGTTAAGAAGTCTCCTGATGTTCAGCGTGGCATTGCTGAAACTGTCATACTAGATACATGCATAACAGAAGCAACGAATCAACAATGTATTGAAGCACTTAGAGAGTTTGTAGAGCTTTCATCTGATAACGCGCTGCTTGTTAATCAGCTAGAGAACGACATCTTCGATTTAGTTGTTACCGACCTTAAACAAGGAGTTCAAGCAACAATTGATAGTGCAGACCCTGCTAGTTTCATCTCTCGTCAAGTTAAGGCTGAGCAACCGACTCTTTTGTTAGCTGCAGTTGGAGATTGCGGCGAAACCTGTGACGTTGGCGTTGATTATGTGCCAGACAGCGTAATTCCGAATACCGCGCCAAATAATATTCGAACTGGCACTGAGCCCTTAATTACTGCCCTTGGTTTAGACCCAATAACGGGTACAAAGCGTGATCAGATCGAACTCGGTGGAGTCATAAGAACGACAACCGGTGGACATGGTACGTACTTATTCCCGTATGAAGGCCCCGTTGATGAAAATGGCCTACCGGGTATGCCAGGCGGAAATATGTCAGATGTACGTGAAGCCGTGACAACCCAACAGTTAGCTGTTGCTTCGATGGTGATGACTGAAGGTTCGCTTGTTGTCATTAATAACGAAGATCATATCGAAACAGAGGTGCCTCAAAATGAAGAATAAACTTTTTTTGGGCACTGCAGTTGCTCTTGTTCCTTGCCTGATTAACGCGGCCGGTTTTCAACTTAACGCACAGTCCGTAACAGGGTTAGGTCGTGCATTCGCGGGTGATGCTGTTATGGCCGATAGTGCGGCAATTGTGGCTAAGAACAGCGCTGCGATGGCTTACATCGAGCAACCAACACTTTCTGTAGGTGCTATCTATGTCGATAGTGGTATTGATGTGTCTAATGTTAGCTACACGCCAATGATTGGTGATACTGAAATGTTGGATGACCAATCATTAGACGCAGGGACATTAGTTCCAAACATTCATTATGTTCATTCTATCGAAGATTCGAAGTTCACATTAGGTGTAACGGTTCACTCCAATTTCGGTACTGACGTCGAATTTGATAACTCGTTCGAAGCGGATGAGTTTGGAGGCAAAACGGCGCTTTCCAGTATCAATGTGGGTTTCGCTGTCGCTTATGAGATCTCTGAAAAGCTCAACTTAGGTGCTGGTATTGATGTTATCTACGGTGAAGGTGAAATTTCGCGTCAAGGTTTACTCGGTGTTGATGCTGATGGATTTGGCTTGGGCGCCAATATTGGTGCTACCTATCAAGTTAATGAGAATAACAAATTTGGTATTTCCTATCGTTACAGCCCAGATATCGAAGTGGAAGGTGACATTACCAAAGGCGGTGTCCCTGCCGACAAGATGAACGTACCTCTACCAGACACTCTAGAGTTTTCCGGTTGGCACCAGCTCAACGAACAGTGGGCTTTTCACTACAGCCTGCAATGGGTGAATTGGTCTGAATTTGACTCGCTAACATCTGACTCTTATGACGACTCTATTAAAGAGTATCAATGGAAAGATGCAGGACATGTTTCTGTCGGTGGTACATACAGCATGTCGAAAGACATCGTTCTACGAGCGGGTTACATGTACGACATTTCCCCAACTGACGAACTCACATCGCTCTCTATTCCTGATGTTAACCGTCACTGGCTCACGGTCGGAGGGACATATAACTTCACCAATGCCAGTTCTGTGGACGTTGGAGTCGGATTTATCATCGGAGAATTACAAGATATTGACGAAAACCTGACGACGATTCCAGGAACGAGTTCCAATATAACTGCTGATGTGACTGCCGATGCTCTCTTGCTTGGTGTTCAATATCAACATCGTTTTTAACTTTTACTTTGGAGTTCAGAACGTAAAAATTTAGGAATCATATAAAAATTGTAGGGCTCGACAGTGAGTTGAGCCCTTTTCTCATTATTAGCTGTTTTAGCATTATTTAAATAGCTGGAAGCTCATTAAGTAAGAAATAGCTGCTTAGAAAAACGTTTTAATTCAGACGAATTCAACGGTTATGGTTATTAAAAATGAAATTTACAAAGCTTAGTAAAACAATCTGTTTGGCACTGTTTGCCTTACATATCTCTCCATCGTTTGCCCAAGACTCAAACTTGATTCCTGTGACTATCGAAAAAGCGCACAAACAAGCATTCACATCTTCAATCAACGAGGTTGGCAAAATCAGGGCAACGGATTCTGCTGCATTGACATTCAGTGCCTCCGACAAAATTCTCAACATCCATTTCAAAGATGGAGATTCAGTTAAAAAAGGCGAGTTGATCGCTCAACTGGACAATACCAAAGCGAAAGCCGATTTAGACAAAGCAAGAAGCTCTCTAGCGTTAGCAAAGTCGAAATTAAAGCGAGTACAAGAATTACTAAAGAAACAGCCTGACTCTATGTCTCAACAAGATGTGGAAGAACTGGGCGAACAGGCGAACCTAGCCGCAGCTGATTTCCGTCAGAAAGAAGCGCTGATGAATGACTATTTATTGGTAGCACCATTTGATGGGCAGTTAACTAACTTCACCCACTCAGTGGGCAGTAAGATTGATAGCGCAACCGCGTTGGTGAGTTTGATTAAACTCGATCCTGTCGAAGTTCAGTATTCCATTGGACAATCGGATTTAGGCAACGCAAAACTTGGGCAGAATGTCTCTATCCAAGTTGATGCTTTTGTCGATGAAGCGTTTTCTGGTGTGGTGGATTACATTGCCCCCACGGTTGATGAGAGTTCAGGTCGCGTAGAAGTACACGCGCACGTGACCAATCCAGATCATCGCTTAGTTCCGGGCATGTTTGCCAAAGTAAGCCAAATGACGAGCGAAGACACGACTCAAATGGTGGTTTCCCAAAATTCCGTTCAAGCAAAAAATACACAACGTTTTGTATGGATTGTGAATGGCGAAAAAATCGAGCAACGCATTGTTGAATTGGGCGTGAATACTAACGATGGGTATGTCGTTGTAGAAAGCGGATTGAAACTGGGTGATCAGGTCGTAGTGACGGGACAGCAGAACCTAAAGAAAGCGTCTCTAGTTAAGGTAATGAACCCTAATGCGGAGCAGAAAACGGTTGAGTTAATAACGGAGCCGGTAGATAAAGTGGTCACTAAGCAGACCGTTAAGCCCGAGGTAGAAAAGACCGAAACACAGATTGATGAAGCACATCCGGTTGAGCCTTCGGTTGATTGGACGGAAGCAACAAAAGGTGTAGACGAAGCGGTCAACGAAAATAACGAGCGTGCGGAAACTAATGCGGCCGCTGAGCAATCATCGAGCGAAATCCAAAGCCAGGAAACTCACAGCAAGGAAATCCAAAGCAAGGAAGCCGTAACAAAGGAGAATCTGAATGAAGCTTCCTGAGATTTGTATCAAGCACCCTGTGTTTGCGTCTGTTCTGAGTATTACCATTGTTTTGCTTGGGCTTTTGTCGTTTCAAAAGCTCTCAATCCAATACTTTCCTGAACATAAAACACCGTCGGCGACTGTAACCGCGGCGATCAATGGCGCGAGCGCTGAGTTCATGTCGCGCAATGTGGCAGATAAACTGATCACGGCGGCAACAGGCTTAGACAGCGTGAAAACCATGACGACCGACTGTCAGGAAGGAACGTGTAATCTAAAAATCATTTTTGAAGATGACATTAATGACGTCGAATACACCAGCTTGATGAACAACCTGCGTAGCAGTGTTGAAGCGATTGGTGATTTTCCTCCGAGTATGACGGATAAGCCAACGGTAACGGATGACTCTTCTGATACCAGTATGCCGAGTAACATCATCACGTTTGTGAATACCGGCAAGATGTCTAAGCAAGACATGTATGACTACATTAGCCAGCAAGTTGTGCCCCAGTTTAAGCACATACAAGGTGTGGGGGGGATTTGGGGGCCGTATGGTGGCAGTGAAAAAGCGGTGCGTGTGTGGTTACAACCAGATCGAATGATGGCGCTCAATATGAGTGCATCCGATGTGGTTGGAACATTAAGCTCATACAATGCGACATTTACCGCGGGTACTATCAAAGGTCAGGTGCGAGATTTCTCCATTAACCCAGTCAACCAAGTGACCAGTGTTGATGATGTGCGAGATTTGGTGGTTCGTGTCGATAACGGCAAAATCATTCGCATTGGCGATATTGCTGAAGTAAAAATGGGTGAGGAGAGCCTTACACCGAGTATTCTTCGTGTTGACGACAACTTAGCTATGTCGATTCAGGTACTGCCACTGAAAAGTGAAAACCCAGTGACGGTTGCCAATAAGGTTAAGAAGCAAATAGACGTGATTCAACCTCAGTTGCCTGAAGGCATTGAGATGAAGATGGTCTACAACCAAGCTGATTTTATTAAAACTGCAATTGACGAAGGCTTTATGACTTTAGTGGAAGCGATTGTTCTGGTTTCAGCCGTTGTCGTGTTGTTCCTTGGTTCAGTTCGTGTGGCGTCTATTCCTATTATCACCATTCCTGTGTGCGTAATAGGCGTATTTGCCGTCATGCATTTACTTGGATTTAGCATCAACGTACTGACGATTCTCGCTATCATTCTCGCCATTGGTTTGGTGGTTGATGATGCGATTGTTGTGGCTGAAAACTGCTACCGTCATATCGAAGAGGGTGAAACGCCGTTCAATGCTGCAATTAAAGGGTGTCGAGAGATCGTATTTCCAGTGATTGCGATGACGCTGACTTTGGCCGTTGTTTACTTACCAATTGGCTTGATGGCAGGCCTAACCGCCGATCTATTCAGGCAGTTCGCGTTCACGCTTGCAGCAGCGGTGATCATCTCTGGGTTTGTGGCGTTAACGCTCTCACCAATGATGAGTGCTTACTTAATGAAGCCAGTATCAACCCCGGCGAAGTGGTATCAAAAAGTTGATGCGAAACTGAATGTGTTATCGGATTTATACACGAAAGAGTTAGGCAAATGGTTTGATCGTAAGGCTCTGATGAGTGGTATTGCTTTAGTGCTGATCGCTTTATCGGCCTTAGCGGTTTGGACAATGCCTCAAGTGTTGCTTCCAACGGAAGATACTGGTTTTGTTGAGGTCACTTCAACGCCTCCTACAGGAGTCGGACGTCAGTATCACCTAGACAACAACGAGCAACTCAACAGTGTGTTCAAAGGTGATAATTCAGTAGAAGCGAATTTATCTTACATCGAAGGGACTCCGACCAATCACGTTTTATTGAAATCATGGGGCGAGCGTGACCAGTCAGCTGATGAGTTGGTGAACGAGTTTATCGCTAAAGCGCAAAGTTCGGTCTCTGCTTATGGCATGTCTTTCAAGGTTCGCTCGGCTGATAACTTGAACATTGCCACTAATATGATCCTAGAGTTAACGACGGTTAACCGTGATACCACCGTATTGTCGGAAACGGCGAATGAGGTGGTGGAGGCGCTTGAGAGTTATGAGGGCGTGACCAACATTAAAAATTCGATGTTGCGTGACCAATTGCGTTATGACTTGTCGATTGACCGCAATGCTATCGTATTGTCTGGTGTGGATTACAGTAATGTCACCAATGCGCTATCTACTTTCTTAGGATCAGTGAAAGCGGCAGATCTACAAGCGGATGATGGCTATACGTACCCAATTCAAGTTCAAGTAAATCTTAGTGATCTTGGCGATTTCAAGGTGCTCGATAAGCTGTACGTGGATTCACAGTCGGGTCAAAGGCTTCCTTTATCTCAGTTTGTATCAATCAAGCAAGTGACATCGGAATCTAATTTCAAGACGTTCATGGGTAAAGACAGTGCTGAAATCACCGCGGACTTGATGCCCGGATATACGGCGAGCGACGTGAAGGCATACATTGATGACACGGTACCAAGTCTGTTGAAACCTGCTCAGAGCTACGAGTTCAATGGCGTAGTTAAAGACCTGGTTGATTCAACCGCGGGCGCACAAGTGCTGTTCGTATTGGCGTTGATTTTCATCTTCTTGATCTTGGCGGCGCAGTTTGAAAGCTTTGTTGACCCAATGATCATCTTGCTAACGGTTCCATTGTGTATTGTGGGCGCGATTTTGACGCTTTCGGTATTTGGTCAAAGCCTCAATATTTACTCGAAGATAGGATTGCTGACACTGGTTGGTCTCGTGACCAAACACGGTATTTTGCTGGTGGAGTTTGCCAACGAGAAACGCAAATCTGGCGCGAGTGCGAAAGAAGCGGCGATCAGCAGTGCACGTTCAAGGTTACGTCCAATCTTGATGACCTCACTGACGATGATCCTCGGTTCATTGCCATTGGCACTGGCGGATGGCCCGGGTTCCTTAGGTCGAATCAATATTGGTTTGGTTCTGGTCGGTGGCTTGTCTGTCGGAACTTTTTTCTCATTGTTCTTAGTGCCAGTCGCGTATGTCGGTATGGCGAACCTAAAGCAAATGGATTTGTTGACTCGATTGAGAACGAAACCAGCGTAGCGAGATGTTTTAGGTTTAGCTAGATACTTCAAGGCCCTCATTGTGAGGACCTTTTGCTGTTGTGGGCTAGATTAAGTGAGGAGAGCGGTTAGAAGTCGTAGTTTAGATTCATTGAGCTGTAGATTTCGGCGTTACTTTGGTCTGATGCGACAGTGGTGTTGTAGATGTATTCTGTATCAAAAGTCAGCGCCAAATTGCCCATTAAGATGTTCTTTAGATAGCCTTTGAGGTTGTAATTGGTGTTCTCTTCACCGTAAGCCATGTTAGCCGTTGCCCCCATAGAAAACGTTTCTGTGATCGTCAGAGAGCCATCAACACTGGCATTCACGATCAGTTCATAGTTCTCTTTGTTCGGGAACTCTTCATCGGAGGATTGGCGTTGACTGATTCGGTAACCCGGACCAGCAGAGCCTTGAAGTTTGATTCTTTCAGTATCATAAAAGTGGCGACCCAATCCTGTAGCCGTTATAAATTGCTTACGATAAGTACCAAAGTGGTCGTGTTCAAAACGTGTTGTTGCGACCAAATAGGTGACTTCGTTCAAGTCATAGCTGATGCCATAGTTGGTGGTATAGCGATTGGTGCCGTCTTCATCGTTTTCAGCATCGGTATAGTAGGTATCAAACTGAACTCGTTGGCCCCAGTTCTCTTTTTTGTATCCAACAGAGATTCCAGAGTTGATCGACAAAGATGAGCTGGTGTTTTGTGAGTAGATAAACCCGAGTTTGGTCAGGGTTGTAAAAGGGGATTCTTGAGCTTCTTCTTTTAAGTCAGAACCTTCGCTTAATACGACGTCGCCCTCGAGTTCTACTTCTTCAACTTCTTCGGCAAATACGGGCATAGAGAACGCGATGAGAAATAGAGGCAGCTTTGCTAGGGAGCGTGTGTATAAAACTGTGTTGGTTAATGGGTGCTTAGTTTATGTTCAAAGCGCCAGAACAGTATTTAAATGAATGTGAATGATCTTTCGTGAGGTTACTTGATATTGGTTTAGGAATATTTGGGGAGGAAAGTTGGGTTTATGATTGAAATAACAGCTCAGAAACACAGAGAGCAAGGCGCTCTCTGTGTTGGTCATTTTGCTACTATCGAAACTTGCTGATGAGCATTATCTCTGGCGTCTTGCGACCAAAGTAAATCGGTAATCGTTAGACGTGAAGTAGTTACGGCTGTATTCAAACACCGTGTTATTGGCGAGGTAACCGCGAGTACGTTTTTCAATGATAGGCTGAGCTGGGTCAATACCTAACTGTTTAGCAACGTCTTCAGGCGGAAGAATCGGTACCAATTCCTGCTCACTTCGATCAATCACCATGCCTTTGGTGTTCTCAATAAAGTCGTATTTTGATGTCTGCATCACTTGATAGGTGAGATCTGGGAATAGGGCAACAGGTAACCAAGTTTCTTCAACCGTGATTGGATTGTTGTCTATGAAACGAACACGTTTTACGTAGAAAACCAATTCGCCTTCTTTGATATCTAAATGTTCAGACATCGCCAAAGAACACGGCTTCATTTCGAAGGCCAGAACTTCACTGTGTGTAACCACATCCAAATGCGCCCACTTTTCTTGAAAGCTCGACTGTTTGTAGATGTCGTAATTGATCTTGTTCTCTTTGACGTAAGTACCACTACCTTGAACGCTTTCCAGCTCATCGTTTTCGATCAGTAGTTTCAGCGCCTGTCTAACCGTTACACGACTTACCGAGAATACTTCACGCAATTGCGCTTCCGTTGGGAGTGCTTCTCCAACTTTATATTCACCAGAACTGATCTTTTCTCTTATTGCATCGGCGATTTGGCGATACATAGGGAGTCTTGCCATTTTTGCCTCATTTGTGCGCTAGGACAACTAGACTTTGATTAACAACCTGTACCTTAAATACGTAAATTTGCTCTATATAAGCCTTGCTTTAAAGGTTAGTGTGAGCGTCGTATCGGCGTTTTGTAGTACATATAATACAAATTAAACGATACATAACAAGCTTTCTTAAAGGATTTACCAATACGATTTAAATACAAATTAAATACAAATATGTATTGATGAGATCGTGATCACGGATTAAATGTCTTGAGGTTGTATTATTCTTCTCGTCGACAGGGACGACTGTCGTACTAATCCGTGACTATGGGACAAAGGTTATGAAACTTACTACTCTAACGAATAAGTCGCTCGTAAATCTGCAAACTACGTTTAGCAGTCGAGAAGAAGCGATTTACGCACTTGCTGACCAACTGAATCAGCAAGGCAAACTGCACAACAAACAAGAGTATCTTGATGCAGTATTTGCTCGTGAAGAGCAAGGCCCGACAGCGCTTGGCGAAGGCCTAGCAGTACCGCACGGCAAGACTGACGCGGTTAAAGAAGCTGGTTTCGCTGTTGCAACATTGAAAGAAGACATGAAATGGAAAGGCCTAGATGAAGACGAAGATGTGAATCTTATCTTCCTAATTGCGATTCCAAATGCAGAAGCGGGTTCTACCCACATGCACCTGCTGACCGAACTGACAACCACATTGGTTGATGACGATGTTCGTGAAGCAGTATTAAAAGCAACAACCGCTGATGAAATCTTCGCGCTTCTTGATGGCGATAATCAGCAAGAAGAAAAACAAGACAACTTAGATACAAATGCGCCGACAATTGTATGTGTTACTGCTTGCCCTGCAGGCATTGCTCACACCTATATGGCGGCAGAATACCTAGAAAAAGCCGGCAAAAAGCTTGGCTACAAGGTTCATGTTGAAAAGCAGGGCGCAAACGGTATTGAAGATCGCTTAACTGCGGAACAACTTAATAATGCTGTAGCGTGTGTGTTTGCTGCTGAAGTGGCGATTAAAGAATCTGAGCGCTTTAACGGCATTCCTCGTATTGAAACGCCAGTCGCAGAACCGATTAAACACGGTGAGCGCATTTTAAACGAAGCGATCGAAGAGTCGAAAAAAGGCAACGGTGCAGAGCGTAAAGTAGCTACTGATGATAAACCGAAGAAACTGCCACTGAAAACTGAGCTCAAACAAGCACTGCTTTCTGGTATTTCTTACGCAGTTCCTCTTATCGTTGCTGGTGGTACTGTTCTTGCGGTTGCTGTTCTTATCGCGCAAATTTTTGACCTGCAAGAGCTCTATGCAACAAAAGATTCTTGGCTATGGATGTATCGCAAACTAGGTGGCGGCCTACTGGGTACATTGATGGTGCCAGTACTGGCAGCTTACACAGCTTACTCATTAGCAGATAAACCGGCACTTGGTCCTGGTTTTGCCGCAGGTATTGCAGCAAACATCATTGGCTCTGGTTTCCTAGGCGGTGTTGTTGGTGGTTTGATTGCGGGTTACGTGATGCGTTGGGTAAAAGAGCATGTTCGCTTAGGCCCTGCATTTAACGGCTTCCTTACTTTCTACCTTTATCCGGTGATCGGTACTTTGGTGGCAGGTAGCTTGATGCTGTTTGTTATCGGTAAACCTGTAGCGTTCCTAAACCAAGGTCTAACGGACTGGTTGAACGGTATGTCAGGCACCAATGCGCTGTTATTGGGTGCGATTCTTGGTCTGTTTGTATCATTCGACTTAGGTGGTCCGGTAAACAAAGCCGCTTACGCATTCTGTTTAGGTGCAATGGCGAACGGTGTTTATGGCCCATACGCAATCTTTGGTTCAGTAAAAATGGTATCGGCGTTCACCGTAACGGCTTCAACCATGATTGCTCCACGCCTATTCAAAGACTTTGAGATTGAAACCGGTAAATCAACTTGGCTACTTGGCTTAGCGGGTATTACTGAAGGTGCAATCCCAATGGCGATTGAAGATCCAATCCGTGTAATCGGTTCATTCCTACTAGGCTCTGTGGTTACAGGCGCGATGGTTGGTGCGGCAGGTATTGGTCTATCCACTCCGGGCGCAGGTATCTTCTCTATTTTCTTGTTACACGATTCTGGTTTAGGCGCATTCTCTGCTGCTGCAATCTGGTTCGGTGCTGCGATTGTCGGCACAGTGATTTCAACCATTACTCTTCTGATGTGGCGTGGTCACGCTGTAAAAAAGGGTAAATTTGAAGCAAGTACTGCAACACAGAACTAACTAAATTTTGAGTTAGCTCCTAACTCACTGCGAAATCAATATATAAAAAATAACAAACAACTGGCTGCCCTAAATACCTGTGCTCCTAACGGTTTTATTCACACAGATTCTGGGCGTGGTTTTCTGCACCCTAAATTTAGTGGCAGCCAATTTTAACCCCTTGAAAAAATTTAATTTAGTCGTATTTGGGTTCGAACTTTAGTTTTACTCGAAGCGACACATTTAGGTAAATGATTATGACTACATCACGCGTACATATTACTCCTCACATGCACTGGGATCGTGAATGGTATTTCACAACAGAAGAGTCTCGTATTCTTCTTGTGAACAACATGGAAGAAATCATGAACCGTCTGGAGAGCGATCCAGAATACAAATACTACGTTCTAGATGGTCAAACCGCCGTTTTAGAAGACTACTTCGCAATCAAACCAGAAAACACAGAGCGCGTAAAAGCATTGGTTGAAGCGGGCAAGTTAATTATTGGCCCTTGGTATTCTCAAACCGACACAATGCAAGTTTCTGGTGAGTCAATTGTACGCAACATGATGTATGGTATTCGTGACTGTATGAAGTTTGGCGATGCAATGAAGATTGGTTACCTACCAGATTCATTCAGCATGAGCTCACAGCTGCCGATGATCTACAACGGTTTCGACATCACGCGTGCAATGTTCTGGCGTGGTTGTTCAGAACGTCATGGCACCAACAAAACAGAATTCTTATGGCAATCAAACGACGGCAGTGAAGTTACGGCACAAGTGCTTCCGCTAGGTTACGCAATTGGCAAATACCTTCCACAAGACGAAGAAGGCTTGCGTGCTCGTTTAGATAAGTACTTCCCAGTGCTAGAAAAGCCATCGGTAACGAAAGACATTTTGCTGCCGAATGGCCATGACCAAATGCCGATTCAAAAAGACATCTTTGAAGTAATGGACAAACTTCGCGAAATCTACCCAGATCGCGAGTTCTCAATGAGTCGCTTTGAAGAAGTATTCGAAAAAGTAGAAGCAGCACGCGACCAACTCGACACAATTAAAGGCGAATTCAACGACGGTAAATACATGCGTGTTCACCGTACTATTTCGTCTACGCGTATGGACATCAAACTGATCCATGCAGAAATCGAAAACAAGATTGTAAATATCTTAGAACCGCTAGCATCTATCGCTTGGACATTAGGCTTTGAATACCACCACGGTTTGATTGAGAAAATGTGGAAGGAGAGCATGAAGAACCACGCTCATGACTCGATTGGCTGCTGCTGTTCTGACAAGGTTCACGCTGAGATCCTAAACCGTTACATCCTTGCGGACGACATGGCGACCAACCTGATTCATTTCTACAAGCGTAAGATTGTTGACCACATGCCGGATCGCGAAGGTTGCGACAAACTGGCGATGTTTAACCTTTCTCCATACGAGCGTGAAGAAGTGGTGAACACAACCATTACTATCCGTGCTCAAGAATTCTCAATCTTTGATGAAAACGAAAACCCAGTTGAGTACTTCATCCAAGACAAGCGCCAAATTGACCCGGGTAAAGTAGACCGCCAAATCGTTCACTACGGTAACTACGACCCGTTCATGGAGTTTGATATTCAAATCAAACGTAGTGTTCCTGCAATGGGCTTCACCACGTTACACATCCAAGGTAACGAGAAGGGTGCAGTAAAAGTTGCAGAACAAAAAGACTACTTATTAGAGAACGAGTACTACCGAATCAATGTAAACGACAACGGTACTCTGACTATTTTCGATAAAGAGACAGAGCAAGTATTCGACCAAGTCCTTCGTTTAGAAGACGGTTCTGATGACGGCGATGAGTACGATTACTCTCCATCTCGTCAAGAGTGGTTACTGTACTCAGATGAATTCCCAGTCGAAACATCGATTGATCACCAAGGCTTCCAATCGGTAGCGAACATCGCTTTCCGCATGAACGTGCCTGCCAACCTTACAGAGCGTGAAGAACGCACGGGTCAAAACGGATTCGTTGAAGCGCAATGCCAAGTGGTATTGAAGCAAGGTTCTCGCCGCATTGAAGTACGCATGGAACTAGACAACCAAGCCGACGACCACCGTGTACGTGTGCTAGTACCAACGCCATTCGTTTCTGAAACTGTGGTTGCAGATAACCAGTTCGGTTGTATTACTCGACCAACCAATGACCCTGCTATGGCGGTTTGGGAAGAAGAGAAGTGGAAAGAAGCGCCAGTTCCTGTGTATCAGTTAATGAACTTTGCTGCGTTAGAAAACGGTAACGCGGGCATGGCAATCATGTCGAATGGTCTACGTGAATTTGAAGTGATTGCATCTCAAGGTGACGAAAACCGAGATACCTTCGCACTGACACTATTTCGTGGTATCGGTGTGTTGGGTAAAGAAGAGCTATTGCTTCGTCCGGGTCGTCCTTCAGGTATCAAGATCCCGACCCCTGATTCACAAGTGCGCGGCAAGCTAGTGTGTGAATTCACGCTGTGTGGCTTCTCTGGCAACCATATTGACGCCAACATCATGGCGCAAGCACGTGACAATGTCACTCAAATCGAATGCTACAACAAGATCCCTTACAACGCGATGAAGCTAAACGTAGGTGAGCAGAACCTACCGTTGAGTTTTAGCCTTTTGTCTAAGCAACAATCAGGCGCTGTGCTGAGTGTACTGAAGAAAGCGGAAGATGAAGATGCGTTGATCATGCGTGTCTACAACCCGGCAGAAACAGGTTCAGTGTCAGATTCAATCTCCTTCACTCAAACCGTTTCGAGTTGGAAAGAGACAAGCATGGACGAGCGAGTACGCGAAGGTGATGTAGCATCTGAAGACTTCGGCCAGTTGGCATCTTGCCAAGCAAAAACATTCCAAATCAAATTCTAATTTCAATCACCCGCTCACCTTGGTGAGCGGGAATGGTGAACGACAATGAAAATTGTAATTGCCCCCGATTCATTTAAAGAATCACTCGACGCTCATCAAGTTGCGTCTTGTATTGAGCGTGGGTTTGCTGATGTTTTCCCTCATGCAGAGTTTGTAAAAATGCCACTCGCCGATGGCGGAGAAGGCACGGTAGACGTGTTGCTAGAGGCGCTCAATGGTAAGAAACAAGGGTTGCAAACGATGGACCCAATCGGACGTGAATGCACAGCTTACTGGGCATCGTTAGAGCAGGCTGTTGATGGAAAAAATGTAAAAACTGCCTTGGTAGAATTTGCTCAAGCGTCTGGCTTAGATCGATTAACGGTAGAAGAAAGATCACCTCTTACAGCATCATCTTACGGCACAGGGTTGCTGATTAGAGATGCGCTAGATCAAGGCGTTGAACAAATCATTATCGGCTTGGGCGGTAGCGCCACCAACGATGCAGGTGCAGGCATCTTACAAGCGTTGGGAGGCAAGTTATTCGACAAACAAGGCAACGAGCTATCTGGTGGCGGCGCCGAGTTAAGCCAGTTAGCAAGCATCGATCTTGATGGACTGCACCCTAGATGCAAAGAAGTGACGTTCGTGGTCGCATGTGATGTGAATAATCCACTGTGTGGCGAAAGCGGAGCCAGTGCCGTGTTTGGTCCACAAAAAGGGGCTTCACAAGCTCAAGTTGAACAACTTGATACTGCGATCGGACACTTTGCCGATATCGCTCAAGCGCGCACGGGTATTAGTCATCGCGACACAGCTGGTTTTGGTGCGGCTGGTGGTACACCTCTGGGGTTAAGTCTTGCATTCAATATCCAAATTAAAGCGGGTATTGAGATGGTATTAGATGCTTTGGATGCAGATAAGGTTCTTGAAGGTGCTTCACTGGTCGTGACCGGAGAAGGGCAGATGGACAACCAAACCCTGCAAGGTAAAACACCTTTCGGTATCGCTCAGCGAGCTCAAAAGCTGAATATTCCAACCATTGGAATTGCGGGCTCTTTGGGGCAAGACGTTGAAAAACTTTACGGCTCAATGTCTAGCTTATTTGGAACCGTACGTTCACCTCAGTCTTTAGACCAAGTTTTATCAGAAGCGAATCAAAACCTGACTCGTACTGCCCGTAATATCGCCGCCACGCTCAAGCTTGGCAGCCTGATTTTTAATGAGAAGTAATTATGTCTCTATTTAAACTCGACAACGTTATTCAAAACTACGCATGGGGAAGCAAAGACTCCATTAACCAACTTTTTGGTATTGTGAACCCAAACCAAGAACCTCAGGCAGAAATTTGGATGGGTGCTCACCCTAATGGTTGCTCAAAAGTAGGTGATACCGGCGAGTCGCTTTCTCACATGATTGATGAGAATAAAATCGATGTATTAGGCGGGTATACGGCGTCACGTTTCGGTGAACTCCCTTTCCTGTTTAAGGTGTTGGCCGCTGAAACTCCGTTGTCGATTCAGGTTCATCCGAATAAGCGAAAATCTGAATTAGGTTTTGAGCGAGAGAATGCACTTGGCATCCCTTTGAATGCGTCTAATCGTAACTACAAAGATCCAAACCATAAGCCTGAGTTGGTTTATGCGTTGACCTTCTACAAAGCGATGAATGGCTTTCGTCCAATCGACGATATTATTGCCTTGTTCGAAGAAGCAGATATTCCTTCGTTAGCGATTGAGCTTAATGTACTTAAAGCCAATGCCGACAGTGATTCTCTGAAGTCTTTCTTTAGCGCAATTATGTCTCTTGAAGGTGACCGCAAAGCGTCTGCGCTTAATGAGCTTTATGCTGCACATGCGCGACCAGCTAAAACGGTCATGGGGCGTGAAGCTCTGCAATACAGCATTGAATTCAAACAGCACTATCCGGGTGATATTGGTTTGTTTGCACCATTGATGCTCAACACGGTTGAACTGGCGCCCGGTGAAGCGATGTTCCTGTTCGCAGAAACACCTCATGCTTATGTTCAAGGCACAGGTTTGGAGATTATGGCAAACTCAGACAATGTGCTGCGCGCCGGTCTTACACCCAAATACATAGACGTTCCTGAGCTTATCGATAACACGATCTTTGAGCCGATTAAGCCAGAAGATATTCGTCTTAAGCCTGTATTGAAAGAGGGCAAGATGAGCTATCCGATTCCAGTGGATGACTTTGGCTTTGATATCTTGTCTGCGACTGATGAGAGCAAGTCACAGTATTTACGTAGCGCGGAGATCTTGTTCTGTGTGGAAGGAGAGGCGACCGTAACCTCAGAAGGTCGTACAGTTTCTCTTAAGCCTGGAGAATCGGTCTTTGTAAGTAGTAATTCAAGTGTTTACCAATATCAAGGGAATGGCATTTTGGCTCGTGCTTTTAACTAGTGCCCCCGTGCTAGCGATCAGCAAAAGAAATGTCAGAGTGCCACTGTAAAGTGGTACTCAATATTGGATTGATGGTTGTTACCTATCTGTCTTTGACAGTCATGATTATTGACCATACCCGCTACTCTTGCGGGTTTTTTTATAAGTAGAATGAGCCGATATAAGTTTGTACAAAAGAGAAACCCTGCGTTGAGAGCAGGGCTTTTATTGAATCAGTACTGAGTGACTGGTTAGGCAATGTGCGTCATTTTATTAAGTACAAAGGTTTCGATACAGTCTTCAGTCGCAGCCATGTACAGAGCGATGTGTTGGCTCGCTAAGTGTTTCTCTAGATGAGCTTCAGATTCCCAGTTCTCATGAAAAATGAAGTGGGCAGGGTTACTGTTATCTTGGTGCAGATCGTAATTAATACAGCCGTCTTCAGCACGGGTTTTATCGATCAATTTAATCATCTCTGATTTAACTAACTCAATCTTATCTTCTTTAGAGACGATTGTTGCAATAATAGTCAGTTTGCTCATTTTCAATTCCTTAGGTCTAAACTCAGTAAGTTAAAGTAATATAAGTATAAATTCAGATTGAAGAAAGAGTTCTGGAATCCAATAACTATGGTTCTTGGCATCCACAATTCAAACTCGAGAGCATAGAGCATAGAGCATAGAGCTAGTGGTAATCGGTTACGCTTATTAAAAAGCCCTCATAGAAACAAGAGGGCTTCGTAGGTCTCAATTGAATGGGTTAGTGACTGAAATCAGCCTTTACCCAGATCATTCGGTGATCAGATGATACGTCTTTGCCGTTACCATAGTCGCCAATACGAGTGTCGTTAAATAGCTTACGACCTTCTTCATAAGAAGCCGCCCAATAAACACCAGAATCAACGATGTTAAGTGTTGCTGAAGGCAGCGCGTAATCAACAGCAAGTCCAAACGTCGAAGTGATACGGTTTGGCTGTGGGTGAGATGATGATTTATCGACGGCATGCTCAGCAGCACCGTAACTTGTCGGATACAAGCTGCCATTGGTGACATCTTGGTTAACTAATGCATCGTTGTGCAAGTCTTGCATCACAGAACTAATACCGTCGCCATCTACTGGGTCTAGGTTTTGATCGCCCATCATGACAAAGTGTTGCCCTTGCTCAAGGCCACCCGTTTTTCCAGAGTCGTCATAGATAAACGATTTGTTCTGGATATATTGGTGCCAGAAGTCTACTTCGGCTGCGTTCTGTTCAATGTTCTTACCTACATCGAAAGCAGGCGGAGTAGGGTGTGACATCAGTAAGTGAACAGTTTCTGTGCCATCTTTGGTTGGGATGAGGATTGGCGCATCAACGTGGTTCTTTGAAGACAAGCGAACTTCTGCCCATTCGTCGTTCGTGTACCACTCATCGCCGCAAACCATACCTGTTGGGAACTTACTAGGATCGTCGCAAACAGTGATTGTTGGAATAGTAGCACCTTCGAGATCTTTCCATTTAAACTCTTGGAATGTACGCGTGTTGGCTGTGTCGATTTCATATTTTGACATCAGAGCAAATGCGTATTGCCCATGATACAAACCGAAGCCCCACGCATCTCCTGGCAGTGTTCCAGCGTTACCATCATTGTCTAAATCAAAACCAAATTCGTTCAGTAAACCTGTATTAGTTGAGTAGCTTTCAAAGTATGGGTATGAGATTGGCTCTAAGTTTGCGTCGCCACCTGCACCTTCAATACTTTGAGCGACAGAGAGATAGTTCTTTTGAAAACCTTCTAGCGCTGATTTATCAGTACCTGTGCCGTCATTGTTAAATTCAGCCATCATAAGCACGTCAGGGCGATTCTTTTGAATCACAGCTGCGACGTTGCGGATCTGAATAACTTTTGCTGCCGTTTCTTTGTCAGCGGCGCTAATTGTATTATCCAAATAGTCGGACACTAACATCGCTTGAGCGTTAGGTTCGATTTGCATTTCAGCAACAAGAGCTTCAAAGGTTTTACGATCAAACGACAGGTTATACGTAGCGATTTTAGCTTCCGTAGAAGAAGGGACGACAGGGTAGTAGTTATTTGTTGTTTCGTCACCGCAACCAAATAAAAGGGAAGTAGAAATCGCTAGGGCCAGGGATGATTTTAACATTTTCATAAAATGGGTCCGCTAATTGCTGAAAGAATTTTGGGACGCGCATGTTATGGGATGGGTATCGTTCTGTAAGTGACATTTGTCACAGCAAGCTCTATAGGTTGACATCTTGTTGCAGTGAAAGTGTGACATTTGGAACTAGTGTCTTTTATTAGAATAAAGACTTAAAATTCATGGGTTTAATTAGAGCTGTGAATTAAAAAAGCCCTCATAGCAATATGAGGGCTTTTGAATAAGAATCAAACTGTGTTGTTACTGGGGTGTTAAGCGTACTGTTTTAGCTTAAGCGTATTGCTCAACCGTCATTGCCCAATTTTTCTTCTGTTGTTCGAAATTCATTTTGATTTGCTGATAACGAACCTTAAGAACAGAGTGTTCGTACTTCTTCACAACGTCTTCGCGCTTGCTTTCAAGTAGCTGTTTTTTAACTTCGTAATATTCGTTCATGTTTGATACTAGAGCATCAAACTCTTGTTGAAGCTTCTCTGCGATTTGTTGCTTGTCGGCACGATGCATGATTTTTTGCTGGGTGCGTTTAAGTAACATTGACGCTTCAGCTTTCTCAATACGAGCTTGAGGGGTTTTCTTAAGCTTACTTGCCAGTCCCATCAACGAAGCACTCTTAATCAACCATTTTGTTGGATCGTATTGCCACCAGTAGATGCCGTTACGGTAGTCGTTCTCAAAGATGTGGTGGAAGTTGTGGTAGCCTTCGCCGAAAGTGAGTACTGCTAACACACCGTTATCACGCGCTGTGTTTTTGTCAGTAAAAGGTTGGCTACCCCAGATGTGAGCAAGAGAGTTAATAAAGAATGTTGTGTGGTGGTTAAGTACCAAACGAACTGCACCTACGATTAACAACATGCCAATCACGTCACCGTAAATCACGCCTAAAGCGATAGGAACACCGAAATTCATTAGTAATGCTAACAGAACATAGTGCTTGTGCTGCCACATAACAATCTTATCTTTTTTAAGGTCACGGCAGTTTTCGTAGTTTTCGTACATTGAGGTGCTGTAATTACGAATCATCCAGCCAATGTGTGAGTACCAAAATCCACGTTTTGCAGAGTATGGGTCTTTGTCGTTGTTATCGACATGCTTGTGGTGAACACGGTGATCAGAAGACCAGTGTAGCGCGCTGTTCTGCAGGGCAAATGCACCACCTAATGCAAACAGGAATCTTAGGCTTGAATGCGCTTCAAACGCTTTATGTGACCATAAGCGGTGATAACCTGTCGTGATTGAAAGGTTACAGAACGTAAAGCAGATTGCTAGCCATATCCAGTGCTCCATGCCATAGCCAAAAAAGTAGCCATAAACGGGAGCCGCTACAACAGCAAGCAGCATACTAAAAGAGAACACAAAAATATTGAGCCAGATTAATGGCGGCTTTTTTGTAGATTGTTTGTCGGCACTATTCATTAGCAAATTTCCATTGGGCTTACATCTGTGCGCTAGAATATCAGCGTACACGTGTAAGTCAATATTGAAAGTGTAAACGTGTATTAGTATGTTTTGCTTAAATATTGTATAAAGGTAGTGTGAAATGTAGTAGCAAGTCATAAATGGAAGTACTAAGGGCTAATAAATGGAAATTAAGGTAGCTGAATATAAAGATTATGAGCGGATTGCCCAATTACACGCGGATAGCTGGAAGCTATATTACCGTGGCATTCTTGCTGATGATTACCTAGAACATGATGTTTTGGAGGACAGATCTGTTATTTGGCAGACTCGTTTGATTAATCCTCCTTTCAACCAACATGTTTTATTGCTTGAGGAAGGCGGTTTACTGGTTGGTTTTGTCTGCGCGTTCGGTAATCACAACTTTGAGCGTGGTACGTTCATCGATGCGTTACATGTAGATAATAATTATCGTGGACGAGGTGTAGGCAAGCGTCTGTTGTCTGAATTGTCGAAGTGGTTGCAGCAATACTATTCGGACTCAGGGCTTTACCTAGAGGTGATGTCTGAGAACCACCAAGCGATTGCTTTTTATCAGGCGATTGGTGGCAAAGAAGAACTAGAGCAAGTTTGGAACGCACCATGTGGCAGCCAAGTGAATGAAAAAGTGATTTCTTGGAGCTCTCCCGTTGAACTTGAACAGAAAACAGCGAGCGTTGTGTATTCTTAGTCGATTCTTGTTGAATACTGTTTTTTTGCTGAGTAGCAGGTTCTTAACGAAGCTATTTTAAAGCAGAAGAACAAAGACAAAAGCCCCGAGTATTAAGTTGCTCGGGGCTTTTTTGATTGAATTAGTGGTCGTTTTAATGATTCGCAAAGATGCGTGAAATATTGGGCGATTAATCACACCATGTGATCTTATTCCTACCGCCTTTTTTCGAAATGTAGAGTGCTTGGTCAGCGTCGTCGATAAGCTGCTCGACAGAACCAAGGGCTTGAGGGGCATGTTTCACACCGATTGAAATTGTTACTTCTAATCTAAGGCGAGTAGGGGATTCTAAAAGGGCATTAACCAGCGATTCAATTGAAGCCTCGGTTTCTCCTTGGACCAGCACCAAAAACTCTTCACCGCCGTATCGAAAGCAGCTACTGCTAGTCGGTAGTCGTTTTTGAATCTCATCGGCCAGTTCTTTAATCACCATGTCACCCATTTGATGGCCGTAGGTGTCGTTAATCGATTTGAAATGATCAATATCTATCATGAGCGATGTAATGGATCGCTGACGGTCTATGCTCGGTTCTATCACCTGATGAAGATAAAGGCGGTTGTAGCAGCCCGTTAGTGCGTCTTGATAGGAAAGGGCCTCGAACATATTAGATTGCTTGCGAAGCTGAATCGCTTGTTTGCGGAGTTGCTCGGATTGAGCGAAACGTTTGTGTACTTCCAGGTCACGTCTAACACAGGCCGCTGAGATTAGGATGTAAGCCGAGATATAAACGGAAATTGTTTCTATTTCATGCTCTGGCTCCGCTTCATAAAGCAGTGGCGCAAGGCCGATGAGATAAGCCAAAAAGATAAACGACAGCGTAGATATACTGTATCTGGCTGACAATCTTGAAAACGTACCAATGTAGATCATCACTAAAATGATGCCACCTTGGTAATCGAAGTTGTTCAGCTCGATGGCTAGTCGACCGATATAGACCAAGAAAAGTGAGCTAATTACAAGGAAGGCACTTTCTACGAGTTCCAAAACGTTGGGTTTGTTTGTAATACAGTATCTGGCGGCGGCCATCATCAATAAAAAAAGTATGACTCGGAAAATGATAGGCGTAATGCACTCGCTACCAAAGTGGATGTAGTCGGTGACGATAAAAGCACAGAATATTGAGATAGGGATGTAGATGAAATTTATGTACGGCAAATAAATTTCATTATCGAAATAGGTTTTAAATCTTTGATTCTTGAACCCAGAATAAGAGCGCATTGAGAAATTAGCCGAGATTGATACACAATAATTTGCGTAGTATGTCACAGTCTTTGGGATTGTAAACGACCATTTCTATAGATTTGTCAGTATGTTAGCTAGATCAACAAACGGTAGCGGGCAATATTCACGCTCTATTATCGATAGAGCGTGAATATCTAGAGGCTGGTGTAAGAGTGGTAAACAGAAATTAAAGCAGATTATAAAAACTAATCGCGATTAACGCTTGTTCTTCAGGTAACGCTTACGACGCTCTTCTTTTTTCTTAATCTGTTGTTCCGCTTTCAGCGCAGCCGCTTCTTCAACTTCGATCAGCTCTTGTGTGATCATTTCTGGCAACTCAAGCGTTACCTTACCTAAAGTGCCATTACGCAATTCGTGAAGCAGGATTTCTGAACATTTGTGAATGTCGATATGACCACCGGCACGAAGTGCACCACGCTTACGGCCAATCGCTTCCATCAGTTCGATGTCAGACTCAGGCAGCTCTTCAATTTGGTAGCGCTCTTGCAAAAGGTTAGGGTACTGTTTTGCTAGGTACTCTACTGTGTAAAATGCCACTTCATCGTATTCCATTGCTGTATCTTTTACAGCACCTGTTGCAGCCAAGCGGAAGCCACTGTGTGGGTTTTCTACTTTAGGCCAAAGGATTCCTGGAGTATCTGAAAGGATCACGCCATTTTGCAGATTGATACGTTGTTGGCGACGAGTTACCGCAGGTTGGTTACCAGTAACCGCAATCGTACGTCCAGCCAAGCAGTTGATGATGGTCGATTTACCCACGTTCGGGATGCCCATGATCATTGTACGAATGTTTTTGCCCATCTGTTCACGGTGCGGTGCCAGTTTACGTACCAGCTCCATAACGTGGTTAACTTCTTCTTTTACGCTAGTCGTAATCGCAATCGCTTTAACGCCTTGCTCCTTCTCGAAGTGCTCAATCCAACGTTGAGTCAGTTCAGGATCTGCAAGGTCACGCTTGTTCAGCACTTTTACACAAGGCTTATCGCCGCGCAGTGAAGAGATCATTGGGTTTTCACTACTGAACGGGATACGAGCGTCCAGTACTTCGATGATCACATCAACTTGTGGGATAACTTCTTCGATTTCTTTGCGGGCTTTATGCATGTGACCCGGAAACCATTGAATAGACATAGAGATAAACCTTGATAAATATATTTGCTGCACATTGTAAGGGTTCGTTAGGGCGTGTAAAGCGCTATGTTGCCCTAGATTAATCAGAGTGAAAGTCCTTACAGGCAATATTATTGCAGTGAGCGATTGTAAGGGGCGCATACGTAGAGATTTCAAATGCTGTAATCCATCTAGCAGGCATTTGATTTAACAGTTGATGATTTGAAATGGATTCGGCGAAAAGTAAGTTTTTGTGTGTCGCCAATTGTTGAAAGATAAAATACTATTGCATTGAGTGTTTTATCTCGAAGATCCGACTGGAGACATAATCCTATGGGGTTATGTCTGTGGTTGATTTGATTGAACGAGATTTTTCATCAACTGTTTACGTTCTGCTTGAGCGATATAAATGAATTGGTTGTTATAACTTCTGTCTGTATTGATATATTGTTCGAAGTTAACTGGTACTCCAGCAACCGAAAGCTCTAAATGCAAGTGAGGTCCAGTTGTTCGGCCTGAATTCCCAGTAAGACCGATTATCTGACCTTTAGTGATGTATTCCCCAGCTAAGACATGTCTTTCTGAAAGATGAAGGTAGCGCGCATAGTTTCCATCAGTGTGTTTTATGGTTAAGTAGTTACCTGCGAAACGGTTATATCGAGACTTCAAAACGACACCGTTGGACAACGAATGAATCTCTGTGCCAATAGGTGTCGCGTAATCCGTTCCAAAATGAGGTGCAATTCGATTCGTTATAGGGTGTTTCCTGTTTAAATCGAATGATGAACTCACTCGATAATGCTTAGCAAGAGGGAATACATAGTCATTGTTTATTTTATATCCATTTTCGTTATAGATATTATCATCCGCCCCTCTCATAGCAAAAAATTCTATATCACTACCTAAATAGTAAAAAGCACTGACATATTCTGTTTTTGTACCATCATGTTGGGTTTTTATTGAAAACTTATCACCGTTGTTAACTGATTTAATAATGTCAAAATTATCACCTAATAGACTCAATAGTGATTTTAATTCATTGTTCGTCAAACCAGAGGATAGTATAGAACTGACAAAAGAGTATTTCACAACCCCTGAAACCATTTCAGATGTCGGAGCTGGGGTTGGAATATGAATGCTTTTGGGATTGGCTATTTTAGGTGCCTGTTTTTTATCAGTATTTGAATGATTGTAGCTTAGCGATATGGCTGTTGAAACGATCAAAAAAACCATCAAAAGGCCAAAGGAAAGGGTACGGCGACTTAAATGGCTATTTATTTTCAAATACATAAATTATCAATAAAATTCGGTTAATGGATAAAAATAAGAATTAGATCATAATATTTATTTGTTTTTTTTGCATGTTATTTTAGTTCATTCCTTCGTAATGACTAGCTAAAGGTATAGGGTGTGTTTTTAGAGAGATAAAAAACAAACATTTCACCTTTTGATTTAGCTAAACTGTACTTTATAAGTAGTTATTATGTCATGTTGAGAAAATCTTAGACGATAATATAATCGCGGAAAAATATACTCTGCCAGAAAACTATGTTCACTAAAAATACGTTGAAATCAACATTAGGTCTTATTGTTACGTCGCTTATCTTAAGCGCATGTGGCGGTGGGGAAGGCGGAGGTGATAACACCCCGCCAGCAAGGAATACCGGAAGCATCTCAGGTAACGTTTTTGACGCTCCTGTGAGCGGTGCGAAAATTGAGGTGTTTGAATACAAGGATGGAAACCTAGGTAGGAAGTTAGCAAGTACGACTTCCGATGCTTTTGGTGACTACAAGGTTGAATTTGAATCTTCATCGATGCCACTTTTCATCGTAGCTAAAGAAGGCAGTTATACCGATCCCTTAACGAAAAATACAGTGTCTGTCAGTAACGGCAAAACACTGCGTTTAGAAGCCATGCTCAATTACAAAGAAGGGCGTGATCAAAACTTAATGCTGACCCCTTTGACGAACATCGTTTCAGGCTTAACTCAATACAAAGTAGGCAGGGGAGTGACAGACTCTACTGCTATATCGGAATCACTAAATAGCATTAACGATATGTATGGTTTCGATGTCAATGAAACTACTCCGATAGACATAACCAAAGGTGGTCAAAGTAGTTTTGCTACATCCGGTCACCAATATGGTGCTTTGTTAACCGCTTATTCTTCTTATTCGTACGACCTAATTCAAAAATACGGTGATACTCAGAGTAATATTTACACATCGATGCATTTGGCTGATATCCAATATCGAGATGTCATTGCCGATGGTCTTCTTGATGGGCTGGAAATAAGTACTGTGTCGGGAGGGGTAACCCCTTTAACCTTCGGTCAACAAAAAGTCTCTAGTGATATTTACACTCACGATTTGGCACAGCATGTTCTAATTGTCGTCAATGATCCTAACTTAAATATTTCAGGAACAGACGCAGACGACTATGTTGAGTTTAGCCGTAAGATTAATGACCAAGGCACCAATAGCGGTACTGGCGGTGTGATCCCACCTCGCGACGAAACCGAAATTGATACCGAAGCGCCTACAGTGTCTAGAACAGACAGTGATGTATTGGTAAGCCTCGATAAAGTGGATATTAAGCTCAATGATGAAATTGGTGTTCAAGGTGTCTCAGCGTACCTTGAATACCAACTGGACGGTGTCTGGTCTCTCGAGAGTCAGTGTGACGATGAACAAACTGCGGGTAGTGAGTTTTGTTTCTTGGAATTCGACGGCTTTGAATCTGGTCTTAGAGAAACAAGTATTAAAGTAAGTGTAGACACAAAATCCATTGACGCGGTAGAAGTTGATTCGGATACGGGACTCTCAAATGTAACTGCGGCACGTTTGGTTTTTTATACGACTGACGTCTTAGGTAACGAATTAGTTCAAGGGCGAGATGTTGGCCATTATGTAAACTTTGAATGGGACAACAATGCGCCGGTAATTGAAGTAACCTCGGCTAGTTCTATAAACAACAGTGCAAAAGAGTATGTGCTTAAAGGCACTGTAAAAGAAGAATCACAAGAAATTGATTCGGTAACGGTTTCATTTAAAGGCGGTTTAGATGATAGCGTTTCTTGTGGTCATATAACTTTAGAGTCAGGCAGTGCCTGTGAATTCAGTAAGGGATATTCAACCGATGAATTCGTATCGATAACAACATTTGAAATTAAAGCCACCGATAGCAACGGGAATATTGGTAAGGAAGTTCACGAAGTCGTTCGTGATGATCAAGCGCCGGCGCAAGTGATTAGCTACCCAGAGAATGCTCCAATGAATTATGTCAACGTTAGTGTTGATGGGGAACGCGTAACTAAAGAAGATGTTTATACGCAAGACACCTACACATCAGAAACGGTTCAATCCACTCGTGATTATTTGAAGATTGATTACATTTACGCGAGCAAGGGGATTTTAAACTCAATTCCCGATGTCGATTTTAGTGACTTTAATGTCAACGACCTCAAAGATAACAAAATTCCATATGTTCGTGTCAGAGTCTCAGATGGCAACGGGGATATGGGGTTAGGATCTAGTGCCGACAAACTTAAGCTAGTTGTTAAGTATTTAGTAAGCGCAAACAATGATAATAACTACGTGCTTCAGAAGGTAACCGATACCGTAGCCTCTGCCGCTAACATACCCCACGAAACTATCTCTGATACTGAAGGACACGTAAATGAGGTTATCTATTATGTTCCTTTTGTAAAAGAAATGCTTGGTGACAACTTCGCTTCGACGTCCGAGAACAGCAGTCAAAAACTAGTGATTCAAACTATTGACGAGTCTGAAAATGAAAGTGCTGAGCAAGAAGTTTATTTTCGTAGTAGCTTCGACTTGCCGACAATGACGATCGTTACTCCATTTATCGGGGCTAGTGTGCAATTGGAGGGATTAAACTCGAAGGGAGAGTTTACCTCGCTAGGAAGATGTACCACGATTCAGCACTTAGAAAGTGATGGAACAAATAAAGCACTCGATGTTGCTGGATGTGAAACAACAACTGATGTAGTTAACTACGACTTTATGCGAGTGCGGTTAATCGGTATTGATGGTAATACGCAACCGTATTACTACAAGTGGGAGAGTGATCCAGGTACACAATCAGAACAAGTGAACCTAAATAGCGCGAATATAGGTGCCTACTTTAAACTTAATGGTTCTAAGACTTTTTATATTACCGAGCTAGCAACATACCAAACCGGACTGTTTGACTCTCAATGGAATCAAGTTGAAGCTGGAAACAAGACTCCAGAGAATGCCGCACGAATTTTAGACGACGTACAATATGCTCTCGCTGGTGGAAGCGATTCATTCTTTGGTTTCGACCCAACGATCGTTTCGTATGCAACGAATGAAATATTGAAAGGTGCTATTCCGGAAAAACTGCCTAATAATTATATTCATCGGTTTTTAGTAGAAGCGATTTATGACATTACCCAAATAAACAATATGCTACTAAGTAACTCTGTTGATTTTGCTTCCGCTATCTATGATGACTTGCAGTACGATGGCCAAGCTAACGGTATTGGTAGTGGGGGTGAAAAAATAGTTCTAGATTCATATGAATTTAGCTCAAAGTCTTACCGTAATGACTTAGCGCAATCATACTATAACATTATGACTGAAAAGTATGGTGTAGCAGCTAACCTAGCTCAGCGATACGCCGATCAGATATCAATGGCGAACCCAAGCCTCGATGGCGAACAGATTATAGACGGTGATGGCGAAAGTATTGATAAATCACCGCCTCAACCTTCGCTAAGTATCGAAAATGGCCGAGAAACATGGGTTGGAAATAAACGGTACGTTGCTGGTGTTTTAGATTCACGGATTATTTTGGAAGATCCGTCAGGCATTGTCGTGGAAGAAGGCAGTCAGCCATTATTTGTTACAGTGTGGTATAAGAAAACTGAACCGAATACGGAAATCCCAATTGATCTGAATATTCGAGAGTCAGGTGGTGATAATTATAAAAAAGAGTATTTATTTACCCTTAATACCGAGTCTTCAAATCTCAAAGGGATTGTCGAGTTTGCACTTGTGACCAGTGCAATGGATGAGCATGGAAATAGCTATGGTTACAATGGAGAGGAACCACATACGGAAACTTTGTATGTGGATAATGATTATCCTTTAGCGACTTATATTCCCCCGAGCGATGGTAATGGTGATCCGATTGACGAAAATGTCTATTTGAACACCAATTATGTTCAAGAACTCACTTTCAACATTGACGATATTGTAGGAGACAAATTGGACGAGCGAGGGCTCACTTTCTACAACTCGGCAACCGGTGTTACTAATGATTATGACGCTAACTCACATTTTTCAAGTAATACAGAGGATCATTTTAAGGTAAAACTATGCTCTGGAGACAAATGTAGCAGTCAAGGTAATATTATTAGTCCAGAAGATGGTAATTGGGTGGTGTATGTTAATGCTGAAGACAATCTGTCTAATATAGTTAACCGCCAGACGACCAATGCCCCTCAATTTAGTGTATTACTTGATTCAAAAGGTCCGGTAGTAAACGGATCTAAAATTATTAACCACTTAGGTGGTAATACTAGCTGGGTACCTGATATTACTTGGAGCTTGAGTCCAGGGAGTTTGGTTGAAGTCGATATGAAGTCAGAGTCTGGCAGGCGTTTCACTTTGCAACATTACGAAACAGAACCTGAAGAGAGTACTGAGCCGTATCTATTAGGCATGCAGCCTAACGTAGAGGTGAGACTAGTTGCGGAGGCATTTAAATATAATGAGAAAAACTTCTTCTACGTAACAGCAACAGACAGTTCTTTTCCATCGGGAACACACAGTGGTGAATTTGAATTCTTGGTCGACAACAAGGGACCAGTAATTGAATTAGCTGACCCTTGGGTTTTAGACACTAATTCAGGTGAAAGCTATGTTCTTGGTACCGCATTTACTGTAAAGCTTACATCAGTATCTGACGACTCTGATGTATCTAAGGTTGAACTTTGGCAACAAGGTCAAAACGCTGCAATACGTTCAATTGACCCCAAAGATCCAACGCAGCCCTTTGATATCGAAATTACAGAAACGCAAAGTGACACTATAGTGATTGGCGAAGACAGAAAGGCTAACCTGTACCTCAAAGCCCTAGACGAATATGGGTTTGAATCTGAAACAGAAATTAGAACTGTTCTGCTAGATCGTGAAGGCCCATCACTAAAGTTAAATGCGTTTGATCCGGAAAGTTTCTATCTTGGTGATTATGTATTCAATCTTTCAGCCCAAGATTTAAATGATAGGGGAACACCATCATCAGACGGTGTTAACAATGAAACATTAGAGTATTGGACTTTCAAAGAAAACCCCTCTGATGCAAGCACCTTAGTTGGTGAAGATATGAAGATTCCTTTAAGAGGTGAAAACGATGGTGATAGTGCGATTCGCACTATCAGATTAGGTGGTTCCGACATTAGAGGGAATACGACAAGCATAGATTATGTGGTTAAAGTTCAAAACTCAAAGCCCACTATTAACTCGGTTACTTTCACATATGAAGATGGCACGCCAGTTTCTTCTGGTGGCCAGATACAAATTACTCGTGTTGAACCTGTAATTATAAGTATTGATGCTGAAGATGAGAGCGGGATCCCGCTAGTTGAAGGTACTTATAAATATGGGGAACAAACCAACAATATCTCATTTTCTCAGAAAGGTGGCCTTTGGGAAGCTAGGTTGACAGAGGCAGATCTAACGGAAGATGGTGCCTATCAGTTGGAATTCAAAGTATATAATAACGTTCGCTATAGCTCTGAACAAGAAAGGCCTGTTTCCGAACGGTCAGAAAGTATCAATGTGCAACGTCAAGGTGTTGCTCTGTCAATCGTAAAACCGACTGACTTCCAAAGTCATATATCGGGAAGTACCCTTAATGTTGAATTTGGCCCTGCGGGTGAGGTAAAAGCAAAAACATTAGAATGTTGGGTTAGAGAGAATTACACCTCAGACGGTGTGCCGGAAGATGGTTCGAACAATGCTTATTCAGGTGTTATAACTAATCCTCAAGAAAATTATAAGTGTAGCATTACAACTGATGTGAATATGTCTGTTTCACCTGTGGTTTTGATAACGAAAACAGTAGGAACGAATGATACTGAAACAGTCAATAAATTCAGCTTTAATATGATGGATATCGATGCCCCTACGGTTGAACAAGACACATATCAATTTACTGGTAATGACGTTGGTTTGAACGCCGAAGGTAAGAAAGTTCTGAGCTTAACATTGAGCTTCAAAGACAATCTTTCTGGTGTGGATATTAGTGATGGTAACGAACCGTTATTGGTAAGAAATCGATTAAATGTGTCTTTTGAACCAAATAGTTGTAGCTCTAAATTGGGTATAACGACATGTACGTATAGAGAGTTGTATGCCGATATCCTCTCTCCGGGGGCGTTACAGCACTTATACACGATTAAGAACTTGTCTGATGTCGCCGGAAACTTAGGTTCGGATCATGCGTTAGAATTATTGCTTCCAGCCCAAGGCGATTTAGAAATCGCTATTACCAGCCCTGCTGAAGATACTATTATTCGAGGTGAGACCCTTGAAATGAAATTCAAGGTGAAGGTTGGACAAAATTCTGATCTTGAAAATGTCGTCGCAACTCTAGATGGTGCGTCATATAATTTGAATGATAACCCAGAGAACTTTGGCCCTTTCACTAAGTGTGAGGATGACTATTCTTGCTCGACGTTTACCGCGCCATTAGATGACAAACTAGATGGTCAATTTATCAAGCCTAAAATTCAAATTATTGATGTATGGGGAGAGTCTATAAGCGATGAAGTCAGCGTAATGGTCGATAATAGCCTACCAAATGTTGACGACACTGTATCCCTCAATGAATCTCCGGATGATTCTAGCTTAGTTAGATTTCAGTTTTCTGTGTGGGATGAAGGTAGCGGTATAGCAAAGGTTAAGTACACAATAGTTAATCCTAAATATGTATTTGATAAAGATGACATTGGCGACAATTCACACCTTTATTTTGATCTTCCAAAAACTGAGTTAGAAGAGTTGAATTCGATACGAGTCAATGTCGAAGCAACTGACAATGTAGGTTGGACTCAAAATAAGACGATTGATATTGACATTAGGATACCAACTATTGATTTGGCTTTTGATGGAATAACGAGTTTACAAGGGGGTAAGCTTGCTTTTACTAATGATAGCCAAGCGTTCACCATTACCTCTGAAGAGGGAGAGGATGTAAAGGCTGCTTCCTATGCTATAGATTTGGTTCCAGTTTCAGGTAACACGATTAAGTTTTCTGGGAAAATAGCCTCTTCAACAGCTTCAGATACGATGACTTTTGATATCGATGCTCAAGCTGAGTATATGCAAAAAGTAACCGTAACCGATTCTATCGGGCGAGTTATTATTGACTTTAATGTGCTCAACAAGACTTACGATGCTGAAGGCATCGCATCCATTGTTGATTACCAAGCACCGGTCATTTCAAGTATCACCAGTACTCAGGATTCGATGATTCCAGAGGAAGGGCTATATTATTTGGATGTAAGAGCATACGTCTTCGATAAAAATCTAAGCAGTGTTGGTTCTACTGCGGAAAACGGTACCGATGCCCCGGTAAACCCACAATCAATTGAAGAACCGACCAAAGACGGTGACCCTTACTTGATACGTTATCTTTTATCTCCTGGCGATTATCTAATAAATGTAACGGCAGACGATTTAGTTGAACACCAGACCGAGAAGTCACTAAATACAAAAGTTGAAGCAGCAAGTATTCCAGAGCTAACAATATCAACGGCAGCATCAATGCCTTTGGCTGGTGGCGTTGAAATTCCACTTTTGTTGACCTTCACTGAAGAGGTTAATCAATTTGAATTTTCAGATGTAGAGATTTAAGCAAGTGATGGCAATGATACAGGCGAGTTGAAGCAAGCATCATGGAGTACAACAGACAATATAACTTGGTCGGTCAATTACATAACGCCTGAAAAACAGAACAAAAACATAACCATACGAGTCGGTGATAATAGTTACGAAAGCGTAAATACTATCCCCGGTACAGGGGATAGTTTGGTTTTGGGGATTGAGGGTGTGTTACCAACCCTGTCTAGCGTGACATTTGATCCAATGCATCAGCAAGTAGGTAAAGATGTACAAGTAGCCCTTGAATTTGATAAGGAATTACAAGAAGTAACGGCCATGCTTGGTGGTAATCAAATCAACTCACTAACTGCTACGGCTGATAAGAAAGTTTGGAAGGGTAACGTTCGAGTGCCTGATACTAATGAATTAACAGTGGCTTTGATTACAGAGCAATACAAAGACCTAGTGGGTAATGTGGGCACGCAAGACAGCACACACTCGCTGCCTATCACGCCAACGTTGGACATCACACCGGTGGGCAGTGTGGACGGCAGCAATGCCGCGAACTTGGCCTTCTCAGGCACCTCGACCCGTTTTGATGGTCAAGAGCTTCGCCTGGCAGTGAAAGCGCAAGACAATGAGACGGTATTGAAAAATGGCGTTACGACCGTAGCAAGCGGTGGGGCTTGGAGCAGTACGGTGGACACCAGCGATCAACCGAACGGCAGCTACACCGTTATTGTGACGGGCACCAACGCTGCAGGCGTGCAAGTAAGCGAAAGCGCAAGCTTTACGCTCGCGCAAGCGGTACCGACGTTAACGAGCGTGACGTTTAACCCAAAACACCAAGCGATAGGTCAGAGCGTATCGGTCAGTCTTAAGTTCGATAAAGCGCTGCAAGCGGCCAGTGCCGAGTTAGGTGGTACGGTCATCTCGCTGACGCAGAGTGCGGACGCCAGCGTGTGGACGGGCAATGTCGATGTATTAGTCGCGACGTCGTCTGATTTGACGGTGGATTTGGTGGTGAAAGATTACCAAGACTTATTGGGTAACGTGGGGGCGCAGACAGCACACATTCGCTGCCGATTACGCCAACTATTAGCATCTCTGCGATCAACAGCGGTAACGATGTTAACGAATCAGAGTCACCCACATTGATTCTCGATGGTACTACGGTTCGTTTTTCTGAAGGTGATAAGTTGAGCCTAAGTGTCACAGACAGTGGGGGAGTTAAAGTTTCAGATGCTGAGGTGCTGGTTAGTGAAAACGGAGTTTGGCAATATGAACTGACTCTTGATCCAATCGAAGGTGGGTCTGTGACGGTGTCACTACATGGTGCCAATGCACTTGGAGCCGATGCTACTTTGGTTGAATCTACATTTACATTAAATAAGGATGTGAACGCTGCAGTGGTCGTAGTGCCAAGTTTATTACGACAACTGCTTATTTACGACAAGGGCACAAAACTAGCAGCGTAACGCTAATCGCTATATGGAAGATTAGACAAAGGTCTGCCTATTCGGCAGACCTTTTTTGCAAATGTATCTCAGGTTGTAGGAATTTGATTATGCACAGTGGACTTAATCATTTTTATTACCCTCAATTTTATTAAGAAAATTATTGTATACCAGTGACTAATATTGATTAGTTTAGTGATGCTGAGTCATTGAAATGAAAATTATTTTGTTTTTCCTATTTCATTATTTAGTCATATTTTTAGTCAGATAACTAATATAACTGGTGATGTAATCAGAATGGCAATTGTATAGATATTTTGCATAGTAGTTTTTGGTGTTATCTCTATAAAAGTGCCATCTTGATATTAAATGCATAATATATATAGTGTTTATATCACATCGTTATTTGATGTGGTGTTCTGCATTTTGGTACTTTAGTACCGCCCTTTTAAGCCAATTTAGTGTTCCAAAATAAATTCTATTTATATTGGCTAAGTTTATGTGGGAATTTATTCCCACTTTTTTTCTTTTTTACAGATGAGAAAATGCTCAATATAACCTTCTAAATCGATGAAATGCTTCCACCAGATATGTGTTTGGTCTAGTTAGTATTTACTTAAGTACGCAATGAAATGATTGTTATGTGACATCCGTTCAAATTGATTTGCCTTTTTAGTTGGTCAGACGAAATGACTATTTATCCTGTTTAATTAGCTTTATTGCTAGTGTTATGGTTTTTGACGATACTCCTTCTAATCTATTGAAATTTATAAGCATTACGCGTAGAATTTATTTAACCAAATCGTTTTTTAAGCCTTATCAGCTTAGTTATCACCGCAACTATATATACCTGTAGGTTGTGGAGAATCCAAATGCACTTAGTTTGCAAATTTATATCTAGTTCGTCTCTCAGTACGAACGACCTTCAATATGTCTTAACACCGGATGAGTGTGTCGGGCTATTTTCGCGTGCGCGCACCCCTAAAAACATCTTGGCTCAGTTACCAAGCACTCTGGTTCAACAGATTACTGCGTCGGCTAAAAAAAATGTCCACAGCCTGCTCAATGCTATTCGAGTAGAACTTGTAAAAGCGAACTGGGTTTGTCTTTCATCCAATGTGAGACGTAGTCCACTAACGAGTAAGCAACTAGCAAGCTTCCCTCGGCTGAAGTTACATGTCGACAGGGTAAGTAAGGGCACAGGAGAGCGTGTTCACAAAGCCAACTACCAGCAAGTTGTCGATGATGTACCTTTGGCACGTCACTACAGCTTCTCGCCGGTTGAACCTTCCCCAGAGCATAAAATCGTCGTTGAGTTTGCTGGCCAGTGGTCAAGCAATGCGGCATGTTTGATGTTGGGTAAAACTGAGGCTCAAAAAGAAAAAGTCACGGTAGGCAAGGCCGATACCGAAAATAAACACCGCAGTCTCGCGACATTTAAAGATCTTGAAGTAGAGGGGAAAACGCTCTATATCAAAATTCCTTGTAAAGACCGACCACAACCAATTTTATTGAAATTGGCTGAAGACCTACAACCTGTCGATAAAGAAAGTCAAATGGACGAATGGGATAATATACTGGTACCTGTTGTCCCACTACATTTCACTACTGGTGATCATTCTGATGAGGCGTCCGAAATGTTCGGCTCAGGATTTGTATATGTTATTTGGAATAATGAAATATGGCGTGAATTAGTCATTGAAAGAAATGGTTATTTTTCAGATATCGATATTAATGTTACTTCCACCGACTCTAGGCCAAGAAGGCATGCCGATATACATATAGAGGACTCTGAGACAGGCGCTATACATACTTATGAACCCTTTAAGGTGTTGCAAAACGGTGAGGTCGTAAGTGAAGGTATGTTGAACGGTTCAGGTGAGGCGCGCATATTCAATCTAGTTGAGGAAGAAATTGAAATAGTTTTGACTGAGTATGATCCTCCAATATCAATGAAAGTTGAAACTTTTGTTAGTCCAGTCGACGGTACCACTGGAGGAAGGGAAGCAAAAGGTTACTCATTGCCTCATATCTGGGTGCCGTACAAAGTTCAAGGTGAACCTCAAGATGTGTATATGTTTTACAGTTCGAATCAGTTAAGTCACAGGCAGTTATCTGAGCTAGCGTCGGCTCCGGAAGTTCAAGCGACAAAATTGGTCGATCTTGAGACATACAGTAGTGAACAGAGCTTTAAAACTGGTGATGGGATCACTCGATTGCTGTCTGTTTTGCCAAACGCTGCAAGTGATAAGCAGAGTGAATACGCGGTCCTTCAAAGTCAACTAAACCAAAATGTGGCTGCTGTTTATTTGAACAAGCCTGTAGAGCTTGTTTTTGAATATCCCGGTTATGCAACTTTGGATGAGTCAGACGATTATTTTGAGCTCAAGCAGTGTGATGGTGATTGGTCACAACGTGTATCGCTTCGTCAGTGTGCAAAAACAGACAAAGGGGCTAGGTTAATTAGCTTCTCTGGCTGGCCAGTTGAAGTTGAAAAGGTCGATCTAGTGCGTGGCTATTTGGGTAACAGCAGGCAAAATCGTGATAACCAAACCGTTATAATTCACCAGACACCCATTGCCGACTTATTGGCTTATAAGTCGAGCGAATAGCGGCCAATGCCATTACATCAAGAATGTTATCTATTTGCTTAACCTAAATGCAAATACTCCTAATTATAAAGAGAATAACGAATGAAACTACGTCATAGCTTAAGCCTTATTGCGTTGTTGGTATTGTCAGGATGCAACAACGAATCAGTAGAACCAACAGTACCTGAGCAGCAACAAGCGGTGAAGCCTCAGACCGTTGAAAATGATCCTGTTGCGTTAAAAAATGCACAGCAGTGGGATGATGGTCGTGTTTACATTACCGAAAATAATTACGTTATTTATGATAAAGAAACGGGTAAACCTAAATATACCATTCGAAAAGCTAAAGAGTGGCCACGAGAGGACATTAGCAACCAAGATTCCTATGATTTACCTAGAGTGGTGTTCCGTTGGGATAATGGACGAGGTGACTCGAAAGATCTCTATGAGATAGGAGACAAAGTATGGAGTGTCAAAACGGATGGTACTGACTTACGTTTAGTCGCAGATGAATTTGGCGGTATGGTTCGGTTAATGCGGATGTCTCCAAACAATCGCTACTTAGCTCTGGCGTATTCCGCCGAAGAAGGGATGTTTAAGGTCATTAAAGATCTCAAGACGGGCGAGTATATCGAGCTAGGTCGCTCTCGCGGTTATCCAGAATTCCTTTGGGCGGAAGACAGCAGTTACCTCTACTACGTTGATAAATTTAGAGACTGGAAGTACACCTTAGCGACTGGTGTTAAGCGACAAGTAGAAACAGAGTTTAACGAGTATTCTGTGATTTATCAGGGGAAGCGGGTAATTGCTTCGGATTTAGGGGTTGGAGTATATGATGAATCGCAAGATGAATGGCTATATAGCGTAGTTCCTGATGAAACGAGTGAGGTGGCAGTTGCACGTTTTAGGAATAAATCTATAAGCCCGACAGGTCGGTATGTCTGGGCTGAGACGCGAACACACCGCTACCTAATAGATGTAAAAAACAAGTCCTTCCAATCGGAAGAAATAATTCCACGAGCAATGGGCAAGTTTCGCTATTTTGAAGTTTTGGGCAAAGATGCGAATTATATTCATGAAGGAGCAGCTCGAGTTGTTGTTAGTAAACTAACAGAAGAAAAACACTTTGGTCCTTATTTAAAATGGAAACAGACCAATAGCGGTCACAGTGCAGACCTATCTTCTCTTTATAATGCTTTTGCCAACAATGGTGATTTTGTAACAGGAGATGAACTATGAACCCTGTTGAATCATGTAGTGTCATTCCATTACATGCTAATTATTATTTGTTTGGCACTTATTTTCCCGCATCTAGAGTAGAAGGGGAAAAACAGAAAGACAAAGTAACTTATCCAACCTGGCATAAAGAAACTAGCCTAGTTGGCAATCAGGAAATAACTAATGTTCGCCCGTTAGCAAAAGTGCCAATGCTAAACCTAACAAATAGCGATAACCCAGCACTTTGGGCGACCAACCAAGAGTTTAAATTATGCTCACTGGGTAATGGGAAGCCGGATAAAAATGGGGTGTTTGAAGTACTTTCTCCAGAATGTCCTATTCATTCCTTAGGCAAAGACTTACCAAAAGGGGGTGAACAAACTTTCAATTTTCGTTTCCCATCATTGCCACTTATTGCCTCACTTGCAGAGCTATCACCTAAAGAGTTGGCTGTAGAAATTGCAAAGCTTAGTGGTCAATTGGATAACAGCGAAGTTCAACTTACACTAACTGAGATCAGCACAGATCAATTGGCAGATCCTTATCAAGAAGATACAAACGGTCAGCTGAGCGAAGAGAACGCAGCATACAACAAGTGGTACGAAGAAGTTCGTGCTCTCAAGCAACCACTTAAGGGCTTTGTTCTACCTGTTGTTTCTAGCTGTGCAATCGTTTTTTCGGATGAAGGGTATTTAAACGCTTCAGTTAGTTTGTATAAGTTTAAAGTTGGGAATGGCAAAGGAACCGACGAAGGCAAGTATGAGAAAGTTGGGGATACAGTTCAAGCTGTGCTGCCCAAAAAGACAGAGAATATTGATCAAAACCAATACCCTTGCGCATTGTTTTATATAGATTCGGCGGCGTTTGATGAAGGGCTTTACAGTATTCGGGTAGAATTTATACCAAGTCAAATGGATAAACCGATTCCTGATTTTGTTAAGAACGCCAATATTGAGCAGTATGACGATGGTTTAGATACTGCTTACACATACGAATTACGTGAACATATCTCTTTTTCTTCTAGCACGCCATTAGGTAAATTCGCCATTGTCAGTGGCGATATGATTTCCTTAGAAGAATCTTTGATTTATCAATACCCGCAGTATTTCAGCAACATGAAGCACTACCTTCATGGTAATGCACAAGGAGCAGCAGCCAATACACCAGCATCTCGAAGTCTCACACTACTTAAGAATATCCGAGATGTGTCTGCACAATTAGGTGCAGGGCTGATGAGTGGTAGCCTGCAAGAAACCCTCGATAGTGATGGCAGGCAAGCGGTGTTTAATAATGTCTCGAAACTCTATTGGGATACCGTGAAAACAGATATGCCACCGGCGATGAAAGCCGCTGGAGAACTTTACTATGGTATTTATAGCACTAAAGCTGCCCTGGATACCCTGCGTGAATTACATTCTCCTCAAACGGTAAGTGTTGGGTGGAAACCATGGCTCCATGCAAAAGTGCTTAATACTCCGGAGCTACGAACGAATACATTTTCCACGGCAATGGAAGCCGCCATGGGTAATCGAAAAGTGGTGGCAGGGCGAGTTGCTGAAGCCTGGCTTACTGGGGGAACATCGATTGGGGTTAACGCGTTTGGTACAGTGACCAGTGGCATCGACCTGGTTAACAAAGCCAAGGCGGTATTAAAGCAGGGCAAAAAAGTAGAAACGGCAGACAAGGCGACAGGTGAGGTCGCTGATGATTACCTAAAACATATCCCTGTTTGGAAAACCAGAAACACCGCTCAAGAGGATAAGATTGATCAGGCTCTAGAAAAGGCGCGCGAGAAGTCTAAAGAACAAATCACAGCCTACATGGTGAATGACTCTCGCGGTGCAGGGATTGGAATCAAGTTCGAATTTAATTCTAAAGAAACTGAACTAAAAGAAAACGAAGCTGTGTTCATGGAGCTAGGTTCCGCACTTGCGGAGGTGTTAGAAGCGGAATCAAATTTAAGGGTTGAGGTCGAAGGGCATGCATGCCAAGTCGATACCGCTGAAAAAAACATGCAGGTGGCGGCAGATAGAGCGGAAAATGCGAAAGCTCTGCTGTTAAAGGTATCTTCTGTTTTTAAAGACCGAATTTCAATTGAGGCGTTTGGGGAAAGCCGACCTATCTATCTTCCAGTTGAAGGCGAAAAAATTGACCGTAATAATCCAAACTTAAAACAGAACCGACGAGTCGTCATACGCATATATATGCAATCTTTCGATGTGTATTTCCATCCTAGCCGTTATGGCTCACAAGCGATGGAACGTTCACGTTTAGCTCTTGAAATCGCAATGAGTACAGAAGACAAACTTGAAGCCGAATTACGGATGGCGGTATTCGATAGTTTGGTTGATGTCGCTTCTTATGTGCCGGTTGTTGCTCCGGTTGCTCGCGGGGTAATTGTAGCTAAAGAAGGAACAAAAGCTGCCATTTCAGCTGTCAAAATGATCGACCATGCGCTACTGGACTCCTTGTTGAATGAGCTGAATGAAAAGCATAATGTGAAGCGTGAATTGGAACGATTATCCAATATTCATATTGAGTTACTTAAAGAACTACGTAAAAGTAATATTGCTTTAGAAAGGAAGGAAATCAATTCCTACAAAGAGCTTGTCGCTCACTTCGAGAGTGAAGAATCTAGAAAGGAGTTGCTAAAGCGCTACCAGCTTAGAGCTTTGGCAATCAATGGTTTGGTTTTACTACTCGCCGATCTTGGTGTTAAAGCGCATGCCGATTCATTGGTGTCATTTGAATCTTTGGTGAAGCGTTATAAAGTAAAAGACTATATTGAGCGTTACATTCTAGGAGATGATTGGTCAGTTCATACGATTAAAGGAAATACTATGGCTGCCAATTGGAAGAACCAGTGTGAAAATCAATTTTATGACGCGTTGGCTGAAAAAATGCCTGCGGCTTCACAATATTGGCCGGCACCAATCTCTGAGAACAGCAGGATGAATGCTTACTCTTGGTATCAAGTTGGGGATAACAATAAAGCTTCAGGGGCTTTTAATCGAGTTTTCCCTGTTCAAACGATGCTATTTGAACACCCAGAAGAAAGCATGTTTGAAAACTTTACTCAGGCATTTAACCCACAAGATAGTGAACTAAAAAAAGAAGCGATAGGGTTCTGTCGAATCTTAATTAAATCGGCGCGCTTTCAAGAATCGGATAAGCCCGATTGGCTACCTTATGATAGTTGGATCAAACAATCAGATAATGGTCATATAGGGCCGTACGATAAAGTTAAAGTTCAGATAGTGCTCACCAAGGCGCACAAATACGCTCAGGAAGTGACCGTAGGCTATAACCGAGTAGACGGTCTTGAAAACATAAATGGTCCCGCTTTCAGAGATTGGATGTTACCTAAAAAGGTCGCTGATTTTGAAACTGACCCAAATGGTGAAATTGCTAAGTTTTATAAACAACAAGGTGTCAATGAAGAGTCAACATTGATTGCAATCGACCATTGTCCATCCTATCGTTTCGGTAGTGTGATGATTGATGGAATGAAGCCGATGACATCCAAGTCTAAGCTACTGTTTGCCGACGCGATATTTAGTCTTGCTGCTTCTGGAAGTGCAAAAGCTAGGAACCCAAGTGATTATTTTTCTGAAACCGATTCATTTAAGCGCTATGTAAAAGGCGGCGGCTTTCAAAACATGCGTTACAGCCTATCGATTAGGAAAAAGAAAGGGGATGTCAATTTCTACCTGCCTGCGGATTACATACAAGGTAAAGACTTTGACGACTTGCCAGATGAGTTAAAAGTTGGAGTGTTGAGTACCGAAACGAAGTTAGTGTTGCTTGATACTTATCTCGGTGAGAAGGCGCTACTTTTGCGTGAGAAAGATCTTATGGTCGAGAGCTTTACCTTAATGAATGCTAAGAGTAAGAAGAACTCTATTCCAGTCATCAAAGGGATAAAGCAACAAGTCGTCGCTATCGAAACTCAATCTTCAGGACTTAACTTCTTCCAAAGTAAGGAATGGATTAACTCAGCTCACAATATTCGACGCGATGGGTTTTCATGGGGAAACAAAGGACAAGAAGACCCCGCGAGTATGTACGTTTTGTTATTGGGTGATACTCATAATAAAGACGCGTACGAATCGACACGAATGGACTGGGGCTCAGTGAATATGTCTATTCAACTGGGACTAGAAGGTAATAAAGGTAAGTTGGTCAAGGGTCCTAGGTACTTTTCAGACATGCACCATGTTGGTGAGTTTTCTTGTGATAATGGTTCTTGGGAATTGACGAAATCATCGTCAGAAAAGAATCGCAGTGAGATCAATGCGATGAAAATCTTTATTGATCAAGCTGTGGCTAGCTTAGAGAAAGAGAATGATTTACAAAAAGGCACAAGCTATACAGTCTATTGTATGAAGTTTGATTTGGGTTATGTTGCGCCAACGGGCGCGCAGCTAAAAGGTCTAAGGCCATTTGGAGGAGTCATCGGAGGCAAAGCGAACCTTGAACTGTCTGTTACTCACTTGAACCAAGTTGATGTAGATGGCACACATGATTACGACAAAGGAAGAGATGTCGTTGTGTCATTACCGTCTTTAAGCTCAGATAAAGCTCTTGCTGGTAATTTCTTTAGTGATATGCCATGGCTTATTTTTAAAGAACCAACAAAAAATGGTGTGGATAAGTCAGCGTCAGAAACGTGGAAACAGTACGAAGACTCGGAACGGAAAAAATGGCTGAAACACTGGATAGAGAAACAACCAGCAGTCACTCAAGCTCCTAAGCCTTTAGAAAAGTCATTAGATAATCCAATATAAAAATAAAAAAAACCGCCTTCGGGCGGTTTTTTTGTTTCTATCGGACTGACTGAACACTCTGTTGTAATTGTTTTCTCTTTGCCTCAACCCGCCGCAGAAATATCGTATTTCTTCATCTTGTGATTGAGCGTACTTAATGGAAGCGACAGTTGCTCTGCCGCTCGTTTCGTGTGCCAATTACAAGAGTTTAAGCAGTCAATAATTACGGTACGTTCGTATTGGCTGACGACCTCTTTTAGGCCAACTGCGACATCGTCATCTCCTAGAGGTTCAGGTTCGAACGTGGTTTGAATTGCCGATGTAGCTGGAGCAACAACTTGATGGTGTTCTACGTCTTCAGGGATCTGTTCACCAAACTCAATCTGAGTAATAGTTTCGAAATCTGATAATAAAACCGATCGCTCAATGATGTTTTTAAGCTCACGCACGTTACCGGGGTAGGTATAAGTAAGTAGTTGGTTTCTCACATTAGCACTCAATCCCGGTGATTGAGGCAACCCTAACATCGTCGTGGTGTGCTGAACAAAGTGCTCAGCAAGTGGGATAATGTCCGCTTGTCTGGATCTCAGTGGTGGTAAAGTGATAGGGAAAACATTCAAGCGATAGAATAAATCGGCCCTAAAGCCACCGTCTTTAATCTGCTGCATTAAATTACAGTGTGTCGCTGCAATGACTCTGACATCCACTTCAATTTCTTTGCTGGCACCAACAGGACGAACTTTACGTTCTTGCAGCACACGCAGTAGTTTAGCTTGAAGTAGCATTGGCATATCGCCAATTTCATCTAGGAACAGGGTGCCACCGTTTGCTGCTTCAAATAAGCCAACTTTGTCCTTGTCTGCACCGGTAAATGCCCCTTTTCTGTGTCCGAAAAGTTCGGATTCCAGAAGTTGTTCAGGAATTGCGGCGCAGTTCTGAACGATTAATGCTTGATCTGAACGATTCGAGTTTTCGTGAATGTATTTTGCAATGACTTCTTTACCCGCACCTGTCTCGCCTCTTAGTAAGACGTCGACAGGCAGAGAGAGCACCTTATCAAGTCGGCTCAATACATTGACCATCTCTTCACTTTCAGCGATCGGACCTTGATAGGTTTTCTTTGTCCGCTTTTTTAGCTGAGTATTTTCACGGACCAATGCTTGGTTATCGGCGCTTAAACTCTTAATCACTTGTCCATATTGCTCTAACCAAATGGCATGGCGAATATTACTTGCCGCCATTCGGCAAAACTCGGTAAGTGCGGTTTCGTTATCGATAACGCTTAAATCGAGCAAAACCAATAATCCAATGGTTTTGCCTTCATCATCAATCAATGGCCAAGCAAGTAAGTTGTTGCTTTTTAGACCTAACGTTTGCTCGGTTTGATAGATGCCTTCGCAGTCATAACCATTATAAGTGTATAGCTCATTGATCAAGACAACTTCGCCGTTACGTACGGCGAAGTTGAATGGGTCGGCTTCACTTACTGTGTCTAACTGCAGAGGCTCCCAAGGATGTGAGGCAATGACTTTTTCATGGTGGTGTGCGGTGCTCGGAATCAAGGCTTGACCGGTTTGGTCAAGCACGTAAATGATGCCATGTTTCGCGAAAGTCATTTGCCTTGCTGCTGTGAGAACGGCATCCAAAGTTTGAGCTAACTGGCTGCGATCAGCCAGAGATTGGCTGATCGCAAGTAGGGCGTTACTAAGCTCACTATGGTTAGCTGAACGCATAGGTTAGAGTTCCTTGCTCGTCCACAGAAACTTCAATTTGAGTATGTGAATCATCCTTGTCATTCACCAGTAGTTGAGTCGAAAGCTGCGGCAATAGTTGACGGTTAATAACGGCATCAATATTTCGAGCTCCCGTCTCTGCAAGGCGGCAGTTGCCTAATACGAATTCCACTAAGTTATCACCATAGCAAAGTGCCAGTTTGTGGTGGCTTTGTAGGCGCTCAGACACTTTCTTCAGTTTATGATGGATGATATCAGTCATTGCTGCGTCTGAAAGTGGAAGGAATGGCAACACGGACATACGAGCCAACAAGGCTGGCTTGAAGTGTTGATTCAACGTTGGGCGAATGGCTTCAGCGACGATATTGGCATCAATGTCTTTCGCTTGGTGAACCAAAGACTCAATCTCATGTGTCGCGAGGTTACTCGTCATGATGATGAGTGTATTTTTGAAGTCGATGGTACGACCTTCTCCATCATTTAGCGTGCCTTTGTCGAACACTTGGTAGAACAGGTTGAGTACTTCTGGGTCTGCTTTTTCAACTTCATCTAAAAGAACAACAGAGTAAGGGCGCTGACGTACTGCTTCGGTTAGCATACCGCCTTCGCCAAAACCTACATAGCCAGGAGGAGAACCAATAAGGCGAGACACAGTATGTTTCTCTTGGAACTCAGACATGTTGATAGTGGTCATGAAGCGCTCACCGCCAAACATTTGGTCGGCGATAGCGCGAGCGGTTTCTGTTTTACCTACACCACTTGGGCCAACTAATAAGAAAACGCCCGTTGGTGCATCTGGGTTACCTAATCCCGCTTTTGCGGTTTGAATACCTTCAGCAAGCGCATCAATGGCAAATTCTTGGCCTTTAATGTTTTGAATTAGGTTTTGCTTCAAGTTTAAGGTCGCTTGCGACTCATCTTGAAGCATCTTACCCATAGGGATGCCTGTCCAATCAGAAATTACATGACTAATTTCGTCGGGACCCACTTCGTAGTGAACGAGTGGATTGGTACCGCGCACGTTATCTAAACGCTCGTTACAAGATTGAATAGCTTCGCGAGTCTGCTCTTCAGAATATTCATGACAATTTGGCTTGTCATTTGTTAGTGCTTCATTGTCTTGAAGCGCATTGTCAGCTTTAGGATCACGGTCTTCTTCAGTCGAAGGAGTAGTAAGGCTATAAAGATGGCTACGCAGTTCAATGATTTCTTGAATAAGAGATTGTTCTTTTTTCCATTGAACTTGAAGGGTAGCTTGTTCTTCGGTGGCCTTTTCAATCTTCTCTTTTAGATCAGGAATTAAAGCGGCACTGTGTTTGTCACCGGTTTGCTGCAGTTGGTCACGCTCAAGAGCTTCGAGTTCGCGGTTCGCAGCTGCAATTTCTTGATGCAATGTTTCGACAGGTGCCGGTGTTGCATTAAGGCTAATATTGACGCGAGCACAAGCCGTATCTAACACGTCGATTGCTTTATCTGGCAGTTGGCGTCCAGTGATGTAACGATCAGCTAAGTTTGCTGCGGCAGTGATTGCGTCGTCACGTACGTACACGTTATGTGATTTTTCATAGGCTGGTCTTAAGCCTCGGATGATCAATGCTGCTTGAGTAGCCGACGGCTCATCAAGTTTTACCAGTTGGAAACGGCGCGCCAGAGCTGGATCTTTTTCGAAATATTTTTTGTATTCAGACCATGTGGTGGCAGCAATTGTTTTTACTTCACCACGTGCTAGAGCGGGTTTAAGTAGGTTGGCAGCATCGCTGCCTCCAGCTTGATTGCCTCCCCCAACTAGCGTGTGAGCTTCATCTATAAATAAAATGATTGGAGTCGGTGAATTCTTCACTTCATCTAGTACTGCGTTAAGGCGTTTTTCAAACTCTCCCTTAACACTTGCCCCCGCTTGAAGTAAGCCCATGTCTAGGCCGTATAGTTCAACACCTTTGAGGCAGTCTGGCACATCTCCTTCGGTAATTTTTAATGCAAGACCCTCTACCACCGCTGTTTTACCAACTCCCGGCTCACCTACGGCGATTGGGTTATTTTTTCTGCGTCGCGCCAATATGTCGATTATTTGTCTGATTTCTTGATCACGGCAGAATACTGGGTCGATCTCGCCCTTTCTTGCTTTGCCGGTAAAGTCGGTGGTGAATTTACTTAATGCCGAACCATCTTCACGTGCGTCGGTTTTTTCTGATGTCGTTGCTAAAGATTCTAGAGAGTTTGTTGTGAGTTCAGAAAAGTTACGCTTTAAGGTATCTGGGTTTACACCGTCTAAGATTGAAGCGTAGCCGTGCTGACCATAGCGTAGTGGGTTACTCACGAGTGTAAGAAGTAGGGCGCCAGAGCGAATCTGAGTTTCGGATAGATCTAAAGATGAGACCAACCAACTTTCTTGAAGCCATTCGATTAAAAGCGAAGAAAAAACGGGCTTGCTGCCGTTGCCTGTTGTGTTGGTATCTAAAGTCGAACGAATGGATTGCCTTAAAATGGTCTCTGAGCAATCGAAATGACTTAATAAGATATCAAAATCACTATTTGGCCTTTCTAATAAGCTTAATAGATAGTGTTCAATTTGCACTTCATTGGCTTTTTCCGATACGGCTAATGCAGCGGCATCCTCTAAAGCGACTTTTACAATAGGGTGCAGACGTTGTATTAAAGAGGAAAGGTTTATATTTATCATTTTAGTTCTATTAGTTATGTATATGGGATGCAGCAATTATACTAAAATTGATAACTGGTTTTTTATTCGGTGATGAATTTACTATTGTTTATTGGTTACTTTTATTGTTTGTTTTGGCTTTTTATCTGACTAATATTTAAAATCCCGTTAAAAATAATAAATAGTCTAGGTGTTATGATTTAATTACTAGTTTTTTTGACTTTATTTCTAATCTTCGAGATGGTTATTTTGCCTTTGTGTTTTAAATTCAATTTATTAGTATCCACGTTCAATAAATCGTTTTTATAAACAACAAATTGTTGTTAAATATAATGTTTATAACGGGTGATTTTTTGTAACTGACTGTATTAATTGGTTTTATAAAGTTGGCATGATGTTTGTATTAGCTTAATCAGTCGCGGTGATAAGCGATTTGGTGAATTAATGAATTATAAATTTTAAAAAGGAAATATCGATGCCAACTCCAGCATATATGTCTATCAATGGTGAAACTCAAGGTCACATTACTAAAGATACTTACTCTGCAGATTCTGTAGGTAACACTTGGCAAGAAGCTCACGTTGATGAGTTCCTAGTTCAAGAACTTGATCACGTACTAACAGTTCCACGTGACCCACAAAGTGGCCAACCAACAGGTCAACGTGTTCACCGCCCTGTAGTAGTAACTAAAGTACAAGACCGTTGTTCACCTCTGTTATTCAACGCATTAGTGTCTGGCGAAAAGCTTCCTGAGTGTGTAATCCGTTTTTACCGTACTTCAGTACAAGGTAAGCAAGAGCACTACTACTCAATCAAGTTAATTGATGCACTACTTGTAGATATTCAAACTCGTATGAATCACTGTCAAGACGCTGCAACTTCAGATCGTGTAACTGAAGAAGTACTTAAGCTGACTTACCGTGCAATCGAAGTTACTCACGAAAACTGTGGTACTGCTGGTAATGATGACTGGCGCGCTCCACGCGAAGCTTAATCGCTTTTCGTGAAAAACAAAGGGTCAACAACTACTGTTGGCCCTATTTCTATTATTAGTATCAGGTAAAAGATATGGTGAATGACGTAGAATTTAAGTTTGAACTGCAAGGCTCCACGCATGATTTTCGTGTGGAGAGCTTTCAGGTAATCGAAGAGCTTTCAAAGCCTTTTCAAATCAGCCTATCATTACTTTCACTTGATCCTGATATCTCATTTGACGCACTCATCCGTAAACCAGGTAGTTTGACTCTATACGGCCAAGGTGTCAGTTCTGCGAGATGCTTTCACGGCGTGGTTAATGAGGTGCGTTACCTTGGATCGGGCAGGAGATTCTCTCGTTACCAATTGACTCTTGTTCCACAAGCTTGGTTTTTGAGCCAAAGACAAGACTGCCGTATTTTTCAACAAAAATCAGCGTCAGCGATCATTTCTGAAGTTTTAGATGATGCGTTAGTGACCGATTATCGATTAGAACTATCTGGTGTATACCCTTCAAAAGAATACGTGTTGCAATATCGAGAGACTGACCTTGAATTTGTTCAGAGAATTCTGGCAGAACACGGCATGTGGTACTACTTCGAACATACAGAAGCTAACCACACAATGGTTATTGTCGACAGTAATGATGCAATCGCTGAGTTATTGAGCACGCCACTAAACGGATCTTATTTAGGCCCTATTGTTTATCATGCGGATGGTGGCGGTGTTGCAGACCGCGAGCATATCTCTGACCTTGAACTCGTGAATAGAGTAAAAACTGGCCACGTTACTTACACTGATTATAACTATGAGTTTCCGAAGATCCCTCAGGAAATGAGCAGCTCCGGCGAACTCGATTTAGATTTGAAATTATTCGATTTTCCAGGACGTTACGTTGACCCAGCAATGGGGCAAGTAAGATCAAATGAATGGATGTCAGAGCACGTTGTAGATAATCAGCAAGTAGAGGCGACCAGTAATGTCATGAGACTGGCGTCTGGATACAGTTTTAGTATCAGTGAGCATCCACGTTCGGCAATTAACCGCGATTACCTCATGCTGTCGGTGATGCATAGTGGTCATGACCCTCAGGTGCATGAAGACGAAACTAATGGTCTGCCAACTACATATCATAATCAGTTCGCGTGTATTCCTAGACATGTTGAGTTTAGAACTCCAAAACTTGAAGCTCCTTTGGTTGAAGGTACGCAAACAGCGGTTGTCGTGGGGCCTGCAGGTGAAGAGATCTATACCGATAAGCTTGGGCGAATCAAAGTCCAGTTCCATTGGGACCGTTATGGCGAGAGCGATGAGCATTCGAGTTGTTGGATTCGAGTTAGCCAATCAATGGCCGCACCGACTTGGGGGGCGGTATACCTACCTCGCATCGGCCATGAGGTGGTTGTTACCTTCCTAGAGGGAGACCCTGATAGGCCTTTAGTTACTGGCGCAGTTTATAACGGACTTCATTATCCTCCATATTCGTTACCAGAGAACAAAACGCGGACAACTTTTAGAACGCAAACGCATAAAGGGACAGGCTATAACGAGTTGAGCTTTGAAGACGAAGCGAACCAAGAAGAAGTTTACATCCATGCGCAAAAGGACATGTCGACTAAGGTTTTGAATAACCGCTATCGCGATATAGGTCAAGATGAGTTCTTAAAGGTTGCACGCCATCAAACAAATGATGTTCATGGTGATCACAAAGAGACCATCGACGGACACAAGACCACCCAAGTTAACAGTACGTTTACTGAAACTGTCGAACAAGATGTATCCGTTACTTACAATGCCAATGAGACTCAATATGTTAAGAATAACTCTGATCTAGAAATTGGAGACAATCAAATTACCAAGATTGGTAAGAATGATGACTTGGATGTGGGCGAAAATAGCAACTTAACGGTAGGTGCTTCAAAAAGTTCTGACATTGGAGCTGATGATAACCAAACGGTTGGTGGCAACTTAACGGTTTCTGTTAAAGGAAATACTTCATACAAAGCCGATGGTGCGACCCAGATCATAAGCGGTGACAAGATAGTACTGAAAACGGGTGGGTCTTCATTAGTGATGAATAGTGATGGTTCTATCAAGTTGTCCGGTTCTTCAATAACCATTGAAGGAAGCGATAAAGTTGTAGTCAAAGGTGGAAACGTAGCGATCAATTAATGATGGAAAAACAAACCCAAATTATCCAAACCATCACCGAACAGCAAGCCGAATCAACGGCTTGCTTTTCGCGTTTTGGAACAATTGTATCGATTAACGAATCTAAAAGTGGTGTTCGTGTCGATTTCGAAGGTAACCCTTTACAGCAACCAATAAATGCGAGGTTGGGGCGGGGGTTCAAATTAGCCGAGTTACAACTTGCTATTGATAACAAACTTTCATGTCGTATCGAATTTTTAAATAACGATTTTAATCTCCCTTTAGTCACAGATATCTTTTTCTCCATTCTGGATGATTCTGATGAATTTGTACTGAGAGCAAAGAAAATGGTTATTGAAACGGAACAAGAGTTAATTGTGAGAAGTGGCGAAACAGAGACTCGTTACAGCGGCCGTGATGGCCGAATTACCACCAAAGCCAAATATGTGACTTCCCAAGCAGAGAAGGCTCAAAAAATTCAAGGCGGCACCATCGCGATCAATTGATCGTGTTACTAGATTGGATTCACGGATGCGTCAAAAAATAGGTATTGATCAACTAAACCAGCCGATTACTAATGAAGATTTGGAACTCGCCATCACTAATGCGGAAAGTACGCTCGCTTTATTGGACGAGCTTCCTATCAAGTGGCTGGATATGTGTAATGAAAAGCTGTCACTGGCTTCGGAGACACTCGGTTTCTTGTTAAAGCAACGCTTACAAGTACATAAAAGGGGATACCCAAGCGTTAAACTGGAGTATTTAGCGCTGGCTGAGCGTCAGATTGAAGACCTAAAAAATGTTTATTGGTCTTTCTATCGATTGGCTCCGGGATTGATTCATCAATTAAAGCAGAGCGAACCAACCATTTATGCTTGGCTCATGTTGAATTCTGAGATTGGACAAGAGCAAGAAAACCTACTTTGTGGTTTATCGATACTTGATGATTTGGATTACCAAACCGCAAAATTGCTAGTTGTTCAGTCATCATTATCAGGTATCGACTCTGTGGTAATCGAAATGGTTGAAGGTGGTTGTAAACTGCCCGTGCTTTACTTGGAGTGCCTACAGTTACGCCAAACTGTCACAGTTGGTCTGCTAAAACGTTGGCTTAAAGACAAGCGGTTTTCTGAGCATAAAACACATTTATTTTTATCGTTACAAAACGATGCAGAAAGCGTTGTCTGGTTAGCTGAAAACTCAAATGGCAGTCAGAACCTGTTTGAGCGATTACTTACGAAAGAGGATAGAGGGACATGGTTTCGTCAGGAATTTGGTACCTCAATCGATAGTGTATCTGATCCCGAAGTGGTCACTTTTGCCAAACTTTTGGAGCTCAAAGAGTTTGAGAGCTTTAATCTGAGTAGTGTACAGGCTCCGTTCGATTTTGTATTACACGGTCTGAATGAACATGTTCCGAAAATAGTTGAATTAGTATCAAGCCTTGACGAGTTCGAAGGTGAGGATTGGATCCAAGCGCTTTACATTGTCTATGGGAAACGTTTACCAGTGACACCAAAAAATTTGGGGATAGACTTTGAGTGGCACGAAATACTCGAAAAGCTAAAAGAATGGGTCGAAATTGGCGCCTACAGACAAGCGTCACCGGGTCGATTGGGACAAACTTTGACTCTAGAAACCAGTATCCAAGCCATGTTCGATACTCAAGTCAGTGCTGCTTTTAGGGTTTGGATTTGGCGTCAGGTTTGCCTCCAGACTCGCTCATACATCCCTTGGGATATGGCTATGCCAGTTCATCAACAAGAGTGGAATATCACGCGACTAACCCAGAATTCAACAGCCTCAGAAAGGTTTAATCTAAGGAATAATAATGCAGTTGTGGGATATTGAGAACCATCCAGAACTTTCAATCAAAGGCCGTTTTCAACGGGATCATAATGGCAATGAGGTGTGGATTGTCGTTGGAAAACGTTCATGGCAACTCGTAGGTTCTGTTTGGAAGGAGCAAGAAGAGGCAGAGATCTATGACGATCCTGTCTACCTGGGTGAAGCAGGGCTTTCCGCGATGAAAGCTGACCAAGAGTTCTCAGTTGTTAAAACCAACACAGATGTACTGATTTTCGGTAAGGCCCGAAGCTACGCGAAAAAGGCAGTTACGTACCATGAGTGTCGGCTTTTGATTGATGGCCATATCGACAAAACCATATCGGTACTTGGTGATAGGCAATGGATTGAGCACGGAGGTAGCGTAACGCTAAGTAAACCACTCCCATTTGTGGAAAAAGAGATGGACTTCTCCTGTGCTATCGGAGGCGATTTAAGAAACCGGCTCGGCGGAGGTATTGCTGATACTAAAGGGGAACTATTGAAACAGAAGGTTCCTTCGGTTTTTTATCCTACGGAAGATTGGAGTGCGACACCCAAGAATACACGGGTTGCTGGATTTGGCCCGTTAGCCCCATTTTTCGGGGCTCGTCAGCGATACGCTGGCACTTTTGATGACGATTGGCTAGAGAATAGGAAACCTCTTTATCCCGTAGACTTTGACCAGCGTTTTTATCAGAGTGCGCCACTAGACCAACAATGCAAAGGCTTCATATCTGGCGGTGAACGATTGATGATGAGTGGCTTTTGCCATAATGATGCACTCTCTTTCCGTTTCCCCAAAGAGATGTATGTAGCAGAAGCTCAATTTAAAAATGCCAACTATCAAGTAGATATGCCTATTTCTACGGTTTTCATTGATACAGAGGCTCGCATACTTTCAATCAGTTACAGCGCTGCCTTTCCATGTCAAGGCGAGGAGCATCTTTTAGTGTCAACGAAGATCCATAAAAAACAGGAGTTGTCGGATAATGAATAACAATTCAGCACGATTCGTTATTGGTATGGAAGCCATGACACCAACGGGCATGAATCTTGATATTGCCACAACAGTTGCCAAAGCGGATTTGGGAAGGTTCGATCAGCAAGTGGCCGGTGATGGGATAGAAAGATTCACGTACGCTAGTATTGAATACATTTCCAGTACATCATTGTTTGACAAGTGTTCGGTGCTTATTGAGAGCTTGATCGACTCTCTTTTAAAGCAGTTACCTACATCATTAAAGCCTATTCCGTTACTCGTCAATGTACCGGGCTCTATTTCTGCTGTGGAGATGAGTCAGTGGTTAAGTGAATGTAAGCATTGTGATTCAATATCACGTTATGAAGTGGTTCAACAAAGTGGACCATCATACTTGACCACATCATTGGCTAAGTTGAACCAATTCGATGCAATAATGAGTATCTCAGTAGATTCACTTGTTGATGATCTCAGTGACTTAATCGAAGCTGGAGATGTCATGAGTTCAACTAATCCATGGGGCATAATACCGAGTGAGGGCGGGGCGGGTTTACTGTTATGTCGGAATAACTTGGTGCAAACGTTAAAGCTTAAACCCAAAGCAAAGTTAGGTTATTTCGAAGTAGAACCTGCAAATACAACGCGAAGGTCAGTAATGAAGCTCGTCAGGAATGCGAGTCGCAATATCAAGAGTTTTGGGCCTGTATTCTCTGATATGACTAATCTGAGGTCTCATACTGAAGATTATGGGTTCGCGTTAGGTGCACGCGCCGAATGTTTTGATAACCCACAGCAGCCCACTTTAATTAATGATTTATGGGGTACATTGGGTAGTTGTTCTGCATTGGCATTAATGGCCTGCACTATCCAAGAGGTAACGCATAATAGCCCTGTAACCCTGTTAATGTTTGATGTTAAAGGAGAAAGGGCGTTGCTCCAACTCACTTGTATGAAACAGACCTGACTGCATAGCCGTGATACGAAACGCTTATATTATAATCATTATCACACGACAATTATCTGAAAGGCGATTCAGTAGACAAAGTTAGTCTTAGCGTTTATTTAGATCCACCTTATTCATCAAGCCGCTTTAGTTGCTGCACCGCTCTATTTCTAAATTTGTAACACCTTGATGAAACTGATGTGTATTTTTATCATCGTAATTAAGTATAGCGTTGTACATTCCAATGACGAACTCAAGCTTAGGAGCGGGGCTTGATGGTTTTATGATAAGTGAGCAGTATTTTAGTGCTTTACCATACTCACTTGATATCGAACTATTCCTAATTCCTATTTGGTGAATCCACTTCCCAAACACCTATTCCAATTATAGAGATAATCAATATTATTTCTGAACATTACTCAGATAAACGAACAATTCGTTTTTATTAGAATGAACTAAAAATGTGACTCAGTTAACAATGTATGTTTAGTTCGTTATTTACGTGGATAAGTACCCTAATTTTTAGCCAAAAATAGTTAGTTAAAGCGTTTGTCGTAATGTTCGGTTGTTTAGTAATAATAACTGAATTAATAGTCTTACCGATGGTTTTAAATACTGCTATTGAAAAGGGTATTGGACAGTAATTATTATCTAGCATTAATTTATTTCGTTTGATAAAGAGTTTAGCGTGCCAGAAAAGCAAGGGACAGCCAAAGGTTATCTAGATAAGTTGGTTGTGAAAGCGATCGAAAAGAAAAATCAGCAAGCTCAGAATATGGCTAATAAAAATAAGCCCAAGCTAGAGTATGTGATTTTCTCCCAATTTGACGTGTTAGATACATTACCTTCAAAAAATGGCAAAACGACTGTTTATCACCTGGCCAAGAAAGGGAACCCTGAAAAACAGGTTTGCTGTAAGGTTCTAAATGAAGGTTCATCTGAACTTGCGAATGAATTAATCATTAATGAAGCCAGTCGTCTTGAGATGTCTCAACATCCGAGTGTTGCTGATTTCATTAAAATAGGCAAAGAGTTCGATCGACCATACTTTATGTATCAGTGGATTCAGGGCGAATCTTTGGCTGAAAAAATGGCTCGTCATACTCCTAAAGGTTTTAGGCATGACCATATTGCGTGGCTGATATATCAATTGTCTGGTGCGCTTGAGTTTATGCACACGAGAGGTGTCTGCCATTTAGATATTAAACCTTCAAACATTATTGTTACAGAGTCCGATTATGTAAAGTTGATCGACTTTGGTGCTGCTCGTTATGTTGGTGAATCTAATACTTACGCTGAAGCAAGCATGAGCTATGCGTCTCCTGCGTTTATAAAGTCTGGCGTGGCTCAACCTCAAGATGACGTCTATTCATTGGCGTTATTAACTGGGCATCTATTTCTTGGAGCTGCATTTGGCGATGCTTGGACAACTCAATTACAAGCAAAAAAACGACCAGGTTTAATCCCTAACCATGTATGGAAGTTAATTAAAGATGTTGTCAACAACCCTCGACAGCACAGGTATACAGCGACTTCGTTTGCGCAGCAACTAGCCAAGATCGATACCCAAAAATTTGGTGCTGATGTAAGTGCTCCCTTATTTAGTAGTTTACGGAATGCTGATCTCGTTCTAACCAAACATCGAACTATTGACAGAATTCAAAGTGGTCGGCTTCGATACTTAGAAGCGAGTTTGGTTCTGTGTGTCGTGATTATCACTGGTACATATTTATATAACCAAGGTCAGCCTGAATGGAAATCGATTGTTAAATCGACCAACAGTTCGAGTAGCCTTGTGAGCACTATTAAACCTGCACAAACCGCGTCTTTTTTAGCACAGTCTCCATGGGATATTGAATTCGCGTTACAAGATATGGAAAAAGATGTCGTCTCGACAGCTCCTTACCGAGAAGCTTATGAAGTCCAACAGAGCAAATTAGCTAAGTTGTATAAAAACTATGAATCGGACTTGAATGAATATGAAGGGGCGGTCGATCTACTTCCTAAAACTCTGATGTCGATCCGGCATGATCTCGTTGTTTTGCGAGAAAAACTGAACAGTGACGGCTCTCTATTTCCTTATGCAGATAAAGCGCTGACGGAAACGATGGCAAGTCTGAATAAGGCGACCATCAATTCACAAAATATTGCCGCCTTTGGTGGGAATCAAGAACAGCGTTTAGTCGAACTCATCTTAGATGGGAAATCAGATGTTGCAGACAGTGATATTGAAACTGCTTGGAAAGTAAACCAGTCAAGAGCCTATTTTTATAGTCATGTATTACCACGCAAAGTGCTCAGCGGAATAGATGCCTCGATAGAGAAAAATGCAAAGCAGCATTATTACACCAAAGCAATTCTTGAGGCAGAAGCTGCGCAATCATTTTTTGGTAACACGCCAAAATTGAAAGCTAAAGTAAGAGCTCTAAAAGTAGCAAGAAGCGAATTTATTTTGTTCAGTACTGTAACTGAACAATCAGTATTTGGTCGACAGAAACTTCACGACTCGTTAGCTGATCTAGAGACTAATGCCCCTAAGAAATTCAGCGAAATAACGGAAATTCTTAATAGCATGGCAAGTGATTCTATAGACAAAAGTCATCAACTATCTAAACCAGCGCGAGGTGCTATAGCAATCGAGCGAGCAATTAGAAATTACAATTCTGAAAGCAGAGGTTAACTTGAGTCTGATCGATACTGAAACGCTATTAGCACCAATATCTGAACACTCACCAACTGGTGAGGATGCTAGGTACGAGTTTTGCTATGAAATGATGGAAGCCGAAGTGAAAAAATTTGGTTCATTATTTGGTGAGACTGTTGACTGGCATATAGTAAAAGTCCATTCGATTGAAGTGCTAAGTCAGCATAGTAAGGATCTTAAAGCGCTTTGTTATCTGATCCGTTCTTTGGTAGAGGACAAAGGCGAGATAGGGCTTGAGGAAGGATTATCTTTGCTCAATGACTCAATCAGTCGTTTTGGTCATGAGTTATACCCTAAACGTAAAAGAGGTAGAGATGGGGCTGTTGAGTGGCTCAATCATCAATTCAAACTCGTCGCGACTAAATTGTCTGCAGAATCCCTTGACTGGGAAGTTCTATCTCGATGTATCACACTAACTGAAGGTATCCAGCGTCAGTTTGACGAGATATTTCAAGACTCTGATGTAGACTTTTTCGAATTAAAAAGTCATTTGAATCAACTAATGCAGAACGCATCTTTAAATGAAGAAACGTTGGTTGAACACAGTTTGGCTGATTCCGAACCGCTCATTGATGTTGTTGCACTGTCCGAGAAAGCGATCGTTCCACAAAGCCACGAAGCTGACAGTCCGAAGACGCACACCACGCCTAATCAGAAACGAAGTAAACCTCGAGAGCACAGCACTGTAGACGTTGACACAGATTTTTCATCTCCGGCTGCATCAAAGCGTACGTTAAAAAAAGTGTCTGAGATCATGGTGCATTCAAATCCGACTGAACCTTTAGGATATCGGATTTACCGTCACCTGACATGGGCCGACGTTGATGGTTTACCTGATCACAAAGACAATCTAACGCCTCTTAGCCTCGCTGTGTCATCAGACCAGCAGGCGGAATATCGAGATAAAGCAAATCAAGAAAGTGATATCGATACGATCAAGCGTTTAGAGCGAACACTTACTGATGCGCCATTTTGGCTGACTGGGCATTATTTCGTTTATTCAATGTTAGACAATCTTGGGTATGACGAAGCTGCGTTGGCTGTAAAGCAAGAAACAAAGAGATTTGTCGATTCTTTTGAGGGAATTGAGAACCTCTCTTTCAAAAATTCTATTCCATTTGCGGATGAAGCAACGATTACTTGGTTGTCTACAGGTAACGCTTGTCCTTCGGGTAAGTCGTCAATAATTCAAACTATTGTTGTAGCTGAAGATGATCTATCTGAGATGGAGGATATTGCCCTAGGTGACTTGGGTAAATATGTGGCTGAACTGTCAAACAAACTCGAGTTGGATAACTCCGGTCGTGGACAATTCATGTTGCACTTAAAGTTAGTGAAAGCCTACCAAAGTGTTGGTTTATACCCTTTGTGCTTGCCTTACTTGGAACAAAGTTGGGCGGTGGCTAAGGAACTAAATCTATCAATTTGGGAACCCCATTTGTTTTTTTCTTTAGAAAATCTAATTCAAAAAACTCTAAAGGAACTATATCGAACTAAGGATTTTTTACCTGTGAGATATAGCGAATGGGAAACAATTTATGACCAGCAATAAACTAGAAAGGACTAATTATGTCACGTGATGGCTCGGTGGCTCCGAAAGAGCGAATTAATATACGTTATGTTCCAGCAACAGGCGATGCGTCTGATGATGTTGAACTGCCCCTAAGTATGATGGTTGTCGGTGACTTCACTGCTCGTGCAGATGAAACTCCGATCGAAGAGCGTAATCCGATTAATATCGATAAAGATAACTTTAACGAAGTATTAGAAGGTTACGCACCGAATATCAAAGCAAATGTTGAAAACCGTCTTTCTGATGAAGAAGGTGCGCAAATTGGCGTTGATATTACATTCAAAAATATGAAGGACTTTACTCCAGAGTCGATTGCGAAGAGCGTTCCTGAGCTGAATGGTTTACTAGAACTTCGTGAAGCCTTGGTTGCATTGAAAGGCCCTCTAGGGAATGTACCTGCTTTCCGTAAGAAGATTGCAGCAGTTCTTCAAGATGAAGAAGCAAGAAAGAAACTTTTGGATGAACTAAGCATTGGTGCAGACCAAGGCGAAAAAGCAGAGTAAGGAAGATCATGTCGGCAGAAGCACAAGCACCAGAACAAGAAGCAGCTCTAGTTGAGTCAGGCTCTCTTCTGGATAGCATTTTAAATGAGACTCGCATTAAACCTAGTGATGAGGGTTTTGACGTTGCAAAGCGTGGCGTTGAAGCATTCATTGGTGAGTTATTAAGCAGCTCAACAGTAGAAAAAGTAGACCAGTCTTTAGTTGATTTGATGATCTCTGAGATTGATCAAAAGTTGTCTAAACAGGTTGATGCAATTCTTCACAACGAAGAAGTTCAAGCGATTGAATCAACATGGCGTGGTCTTAAATATCTTGTTGATCACACGGACTTCCGTGAAAACATTCAAATCGAACTTATTTCGGCTAAGAAAGACGAAGTTCTGGATGATTTTGAAGATGCTCCTGAAGTAGTGAAATCAGGTTTATATAAGCAGATTTATACTCGTGAATACGGTCAATTTGGTGGTAAGCCTGTAGGTGCCGTTATTTGTGATTACCAACTATCTGCGTCTTCGCCTGATATTAAACTAATGGAATATATGGGTAATGTAGGTGCTATGTCTCATGCACCATTTATTACTTCTGCATCTTCTCAATTCTTTGGTTTAGATTCTTATGAAGAATTACCAAACTTAAAAGACTTAAAGTCGGTATTTGAAGGTCCTCAGTATACTAAGTGGCGCGGATTCCGTGAGCACGAAGACGCACGTTATGTTGGGCTGTGTACATCACGTTTTATGCTGCGTACGCCATACTCAGTTGAAGACAACCCAATTAAGGCGTTTGACTACGATGAAATGGTTACGGACAGCCATGACAATTACCTTTGGGGTAACTCAGCTTATGCTATGGCTTCAAAGATCAGTGAGTCGTTTGCAAAATATCGCTGGTGTCCAAACATTATTGGCCCGCAAAGTGGTGGTGCGGTAACCGATTTACCGGTTTATAACTTTGAAGCGATGGGTCAGATCGAAACTAAGATCCCAACCGAAATTCTGGTTTCTGACCGCCGTGAGTATGAACTTGCAGAAGAAGGCTTTATGGCTTTAACAATGCGTAAAGGTTCTGATAACGCAGCGTTCTTCTCGGCAAACTCAGTTCAAAAACCAAAAGTGTTTGCGAATACACCTGAAGGCAAGCAAGCTGAGATGAACTACAAGTTGGGTACTCAGCTACCTTACATGTTCATTATTAACCGCTTAGCTCATTACATTAAAGTACTTCAACGTGAGCAAATTGGTTCTTGGAAAGAGCGTACCGATTTGGAAGTTGAGCTAAATAAATGGATCCGTCAATACGTATCTGACCAAGAGAACCCGCCAGCAGAAGTTCGTGGTCGTCGACCGTTACGAGCGGCTAAAGTCGAAGTGTCTGACGTTGAGGGTGACCCAGGTTGGTATAAAGTATCGATGTCTGTTCGTCCTCACTTCAAGTACATGGGCGCGAGCTTTGACTTATCTTTGGTTGGTAAGCTAGACCAATAATAAGTTTGGAAATAAATAAGCGGCCAGGTTTACTGGCTGCTTTTTTTCTTAGAGTGTTATATGGAAAAAGGTTACCGATTATTAGAACGAATTGAACTTGGTGAGCCGAAAAATTGTTATGAAAAAGTGGTTTCACATAGGCATTTAATTGAATCCATTCATCTGCACCTTGCTGATTTGCTTAATACTCATGCGGGTAATTCAATGATCGATCGGGAATATGGCTTACCTGATTTCAATGATGTTCTATCGAACAACACCAATTTAGTTCGTCACATCCAAAAGAACATCACTTCCACAATAGAAAGCTTCGAACCTCGGCTACGAAGTGTTGAAGTACATTACCGAGAAAATCACAACAACCCTCTTCAATTAGGCTTTGGCATATGCGGAGAAGTCTTACACAACGGTGGAAAAGTTCCGATGTCTATCGATGTCTATATGGGAACTGACGGCCAATTTAACGTTTAGTAGGTGCCCATTGAGTAACAGTAAATACTTTCAAGATGAACTCACATATCTACGAGAATCCGGCAGCGAATTTGCCAAGTACAATCCAAAACTGACCAACTTTTTGTCTGAAGGAACATTCGATCCTGATGTAGAACGTCTTCTTGAAGGTTTTGCGTTTCTTACTGGCCGTATTAGAGAAAAGATTGATGATGAACTCCCAGAGCTCACTCAGTCGTTAATGACGCTGTTGTGGCCACATTACATGCGCTCGATTCCTTCGTTATGCATTAGCGAACTAACGCCACACTCGGGAAGTGTCACTGAAAAAACAGTGGTAAAGCGCGGGGCTGAGATGGCTAGTGAACAAGTGGAAGGTACGCAATGTTTATTCAGAACCTGCTATGACGTAGAGCTTTTCCCCTTAAAAATCACAAGCATTGACCAAAGCAACAGTCGAACAAGCTCATCTGTTGATGTGACACTTGCGACTGAACATGGGCTAGAGTTATCTCGTATCGGGTTAGATAAATTAAGGTTTCATTTACATGGTGAGATCCATATAACTAGAATTCTTTTCTTATGGATATTTAGATACTTAGACTACGTCGAGTTAGACGTGGGCGGTGGGTATAAACGTAAACTTGGACCTGAATTTGTTAAACCGGTTGGGTACCAAGACGACGAAGCGATACTGCCATATAGCGACAATTCATTTGCAGGTTATCGTTTGTTGCAAGAATATTTTTCTTTACCAGACAAATTTATGTTTTTTGATATTACGGGTCTCGATTGGCTAAAAGGGATACCACAAAGAAGTACCGTGAACCTTAAATTCCATTTTAAGAGAGCATTACCTGCCGAAGTTGTCCTGAAAGATAAGCACTTAAGGTTACATTGCACGCCAGCTGTGAACCTATTCGAAAAAGATGGTGATCCAATTCGGCTTGAACATCGCCGAAATGAGTATAAAGTTCGGCCACAGAGTGACAACCAGGATCACTACGAAGTTTATTCAATAAACCAAGTAGAAAGTTGGAGCAAAAATGAAAGGCGACGAAAATCTCTTATTGAATTTGAGTCCTTTGAACACCAAATAAATCAAAGAGATAAACGTGATTTCTACAAGTCAAAAGTTTCAGAGCGAGTGAGTGGAAGAGGGCTTGAGCGTTATATATCTTTTCATACCCACAATGGGGATATTGCAGACCTAGGAACCGAAACGGTTTTGATGAAGTTATTGTGCAGTAATGCAGATTTGTCTGAAAGATTGTCTGTAGGAGACATCATATATACCACACATAAATCTCCAACTTACGCCACGTTTAGTAATATTACTAAACCTACGCAATCTGTTAGCCCGCAAGTGAATGGCGAACTCCAATGGCAACTGATTGCTAATATGTCATTGAATTATCTATCGCTCTCTAATATTGATGTACTCAAGGTTTTACTGTCTACATATGACTTCCATTCTAGAGTGGATAGGCAGGCTCATAGGGCTTCGTTGCACAGGCTTGACGGCATTATCTCATCAGAAATGAAACCTATCGATAGAGTGTTTAGAGGGGTATCCGTTCGTGGTAATCAATTTAAGCTTAAGATGAACTCTAGTTTTTTTGTCAATGAAGGGGACATGTTTTTGATGGCAAATGTATTGAATGAGTTCATACGCTTATATTCAAGTGTTAACTCATTTACAGAGTTAGAAGTCTACGATGAACGCAGTGGCGAAAGCTACCAATGGGCAAGTTTAACTGGACAGCAAACAATCTTATGATTGATGAATTATCAGAAAAAATAAACGAATTTAGCTTTTTTCAAGCAGTTTTGTTGTTAGAGAAGCACTACCAACTATTACCGGGCAGTGATTTTGTAGCGGTTGGTGAAAACAAATATTTTTATCAAGAGAGAATTGCGTTTAGTGTCTCACCAAACCTCTGTTTCCCCAAAAGTGATATGGAATTCATCAGTCATATGGAAAGGTCTGGTGAGCACTATTCGAGAATTGAAACTAACTTTTTAGGATTACACGGTTCAAGTTCACCTTTGCCCGCGAACTATACAGAAAAATTAGTAGGTAGAGATGATGATGATAATCCAGTTAGAGACTTCTTTGATTTCTTTCATAATAGATATACCAGTTTAATCTATCGTGTTTGGAAAAAGTACCGTTATCATGTTCAGTATCAAAGCGATGCAACAGATGACTTTTCTGGGCGTATGCTGCACCTAGCAGGGTTGTCTAATGTTATTCAAGAGTCTGATACGATCGGGCTTGATCGTGCAAAGATTTTGTCTTACGTCAATCAGCTATCTACCAGGACACGCTCTCCGAAACTGATTTCTGGCATTGTTGCGCACTATTTTTCATTACCAAGTGTTCGAATCGAAGAGTGGGTCTTTCGAAGAGTAAAAATTGCCGAATGCCAAAGGAATCAATTAAATAGAACGAATTGTATTTTGGGTTCAAATTTACATTTAGGTAAGAGCATCCCAGATCTAAACGGTAAGTTTAATCTTTGTATTGATAACATTGATTTCGAGACGTTCCGAAAGTTCTCCTATGGAGGAGATTTCCATAAAACTTTAGTGGGGTTGATGCGTTTTATTCTTCGTGACCCCATGTCTTGGGATTTAAAGCTAACCGTTGATTTAGACTCAGTTCCAAAGAACCAACTCGGTCAAGGTGATGGGACGAGTTTGGGGCAAACTTTTTGGTTGGGTCAAGCAGGTACGAAAGATGCGAAGATTAGAGTAATTGGAGGCATTTAAAAAAGCCGCTCATAAGAGCGGCTTTATTTTTAACGACTGATTGGCTGGTGTAGCACTACTGTTGTATTGAGAGAGCGAATGCCATTGAAAGACTCTATCTCATTACATAAATGGTGTATTGATTGCAGATCAGGAGCTTCAATCAAAGAAATAATGTCGTAGGTACCCCCAACAATGCTTGTAAGTCTGACTTCAGGTAGTTCTTTTAATGCATTACTTACATCATTTTTCTTACCTTTTTCACAAGAAATTAGCAAATAACTTGCCGCTTTTCTCCCGTCATTTTCTAC
>NZ_JBFRSD010000015.1:73522-87803 GCF_041473395.1 Vibrio sp. 10N.222.55.C6 | reverse complement strand
GGTGTTGTAGCTAAAATCTTCGCTTAATAGCATTTAGATTTTTGCACTCTCTTCATTAGAAGAGCACGCATCTGAAAAGGGGAGCTTCGGCTTCCCTTTTGTTTTCTCAAAAGAAATATTACCTTCCATCTATCTTCTTCCCTCTCGATACAAAACCAACTTCCAATAAATTGCGATTATTTTTCCAACACTACTTGCATACTAAAGTGTGATCTGTATAATGCATCGCACTGGCTAACGCTGGTTGTGAACCAATGAGCACTGAGGAGTAGGTCTTACCTAGTAATGTATACTCAGCTTATGTTCGCGGTTAATAAAAATAGTAAACTTCTTGTTTACTTCAAAAGTTAACTGACAATGCGTCCTAATTTTGGGTGCTACGGTTTCACATAAATCAATCGGCATTCTCTCGTTTTATCGGGTTTGAGTGGCGATATTGTTTGTGTAATTTTTAATAATTGGAGCTCTGTCTCATGCAGAACCAACGTATTCGTATCCGCCTTAAAGCGTTTGATTACAAGCTAATCGATGCTTCAACTGCGGAAATCGTTGAAACAGCAAAACGTACTGGCGCACAGGTTCGTGGTCCTATTCCACTTCCTACTCGTAAAGAGCGTTTCACTGTTCTTACCTCTCCACACGTCAACAAAGATGCACGTGATCAGTACGAAATCCGTACTCACAAGCGTTTGATCGACATCGTTGAGCCAACAGATAAAACTGTTGATGCTCTAATGCGTCTTGATCTTGCAGCTGGCGTTGATGTTCAAATCAGCCTAGGTTAAGGGAGATAAGAATAATGATTGGTCTAGTCGGACGTAAAGTGGGTATGACCCGCGTATTTACTGAAGAAGGCGTTTCTATCCCAGTAACTGTTGTTGAGGTTGAAGCGAACCGTATTTCTCAAGTTAAAACTCTTGAGACAGACGGCTACGCAGCAATCCAAGTAACTACTGGTGCTAAGAAAGCTAACCGTGTAACTAAACCTGAAGCTGGTCACTTCGCGAAAGCGGGTGTAGAAGCAGGTCGCGGTCTTTGGGAATTCCGTTTAGAAAACGGCGAAGAGTTTGAAGTTGGCGCTGAGCTAAACGTAGAACTTTTCAACGAAATTAAAAAAGTAGACGTTACTGGTACATCTAAAGGTAAAGGCTTCCAAGGCGCTATCAAGCGTTGGAACTTCTCTACTCAAGATATGACTCACGGTAACTCTTTGTCTCACCGCGCACCGGGTTCAATTGGCCAATGTCAAACTCCAGGCCGCGTGTTTAAAGGCAAGAAAATGGCAGGTCACATGGGTGCTGAGCGTGTAACGACTCAAAACCTAGAGATCGTACGTGTTGACGCTGAGCGCAATCTACTCCTTATTAAAGGTGCAGTACCGGGCTCAACAGGCGGAAACGTGATCGTAAAACCTGCTGTTAAAGCATAACGTCTAGGAGTAAGTAATGGAATTGATGGTTAAAGGTGCTGATGCACTAACTGTTTCCGAGACTACTTTCGGACGTGACTTCAACGAAGCTCTTGTACACCAAGTAGTTGTTGCATATGCAGCAGGTGCTCGTCAAGGTACTCGTGCTCAAAAGACTCGTTCTGAAGTATCTGGCGGTGGCGCTAAGCCATGGCGTCAAAAAGGTACTGGCCGCGCACGTGCTGGTACAATTCGTAGCCCAATCTGGCGTACAGGTGGTGTTACTTTTGCTGCGAAACCACAAGATCACAGCCAAAAAGTAAACAAAAAAATGTACCGCGGTGCTATGAAGAGCATTCTTTCTGAGCTAGTTCGTCAAGAGCGTTTAATCGTTGTTGATAACTTCTCTGTAGAAGCACCAAAAACAAAAGAACTTGTAGCTAAGCTTAAAGAGCTTGAGCTAAGCGACGTTCTGATTGTGACTGGCGAAGTAGATGAAAATCTATTCTTAGCTGCTCGTAACCTATACAAAGTAGATGCACGTGATGTTGCTGGTGTTGATCCAGTATCACTAATCGCTTTCGACAAGGTTCTAATGACTGCTGACGCAGTTAAGCAAGTTGAGGAGATGCTAGCATGATCACTGAAGAGCGTATCTTAAAAGTTCTACGTGCTCCGCACATCTCTGAAAAAGCAACTATGGCAGCTGAGAAAGCGAACACTATCGTTTTCAAAGTAGCTAAAGATGCAACTAAGAAAGAGATCAAAGCAGCTGTAGAAAAGCTATTTGAAGTTGAAGTTAAGTCTGTAAATACTCTTGTATTAAAGGGTAAGACCAAACGTCAAGGTATGCGTGAAGGCCGTCGTTCAGACGTTAAGAAAGCCTACGTTACTTTGAAAGAAGGTCAAGATCTTGACTTCGTTGGCGGCGCGGAATAACAGGAGTAGTAAAAATGGCTATTGTTAAATGTAAGCCGACTTCCCCTGGTCGTCGTCACGTCGTTAAAGTTGTTAACGCTGACCTACACAAGGGTAAGCCATACGCACCACTTCTAGAGAAAAACTCTAAGAACGGTGGTCGTAACAACAACGGTCGTATTACAGTACGTCACATCGGTGGTGGTCATAAGCACCATTACCGTGTAATTGACTTCAAACGTACTAAAGATGGCATCCCAGCGAAAGTTGAGCGTCTAGAATACGATCCAAACCGTAGTGCTAACATCGCTCTAGTTCTGTACGCAGACGGTGAGCGTCGTTACATCATTGCACCTAAAGGTGTTAACGCAGGCGACCAGATTCAATCTGGCGTAGATGCTGCAATCAAAGCAGGTAACACTCTGCCGATGCGCAACATCCCAGTAGGTTCTACTGTACACTGTGTTGAACTTAAGCCTGGTAAAGGTGCTCAACTAGCTCGTTCGGCTGGTGCTTATGCTCAAATCATCGCTCGCGATGGTGCATACGTAACTATCCGTCTACGTTCTGGTGAGATGCGCAAAGTTCTTTCTGAAGGTCGTGCAACGATCGGTGAAGTTGGTAACTCTGAGCATATGCTACGTGAACTTGGTAAAGCTGGTGCTTCACGCTGGCGCGGCGTACGTCCAACCGTACGTGGTGTAGTAATGAACCCGGTGGATCACCCACATGGTGGTGGTGAAGGCCGCACATCTGGTGGTCGTCACCCAGTTTCTCCTTGGGGCGTTCCTACTAAGGGCTTCAAGACTCGTAAGAACAAGCGCACTGACAAGTACATCGTACGTCGTCGCACTAAATAATTTATAAAGAGGAATCGCCATGCCACGTTCTCTCAAGAAAGGTCCTTTTATTGACCTACACTTGCTGAAGAAGGTAGAGAAAGCGGTGGAAAGCGGAGACAAAAAGCCTATTAAGACTTGGTCCCGTCGCTCAATGATCATCCCAACAATGATTGGTTTGACCATCGCTGTCCATAATGGTCGTCAGCACGTTCCAGTTTTCGTTACCGAAGAAATGATCGGTCACAAACTGGGCGAATTTGCACCAACTCGTACTTATCGCGGTCATGCTGCAGATAAGAAAGCTAAGAAGAAATAAGGAGTAGATGATGGAAGCTTTAGCTAAACATAACTTTGCTCGTATTTCTCCACAGAAAGCTCGCTTAGTTGCAGACCAAATTCGCGGTAAGTCGGTAGACCAAGCTCTAGAAATTCTAACTTTCAGCAACAAAAAAGCTGCTGTATTAGTTAAGAAGGTTCTTGAGTCAGCTATCGCTAACGCGGAACATAACGAAGGTGCAGATATCGACGATCTAAATGTCGCTAAAATCTTCGTAGATGAGGGCCCTATCATGAAGCGTATTATGCCTCGTGCTAAAGGTCGTGCGGATCGTATCTTGAAGCGTTCAAGCCACATCACTATTGTTGTAGCAGATCGCTAAAGACTAGGAGAGTAAGCAATGGGTCAGAAAGTACATCCTAATGGTATTCGTCTTGGCATCGTTAAGCCTTGGAATGCTACATGGTTTGCTAATACCAACGAATTCGCTGACAACCTAGACGGCGACTTCAAGGTACGTCAGTTCCTTACAAAGGAACTACAAAAAGCATCATTATCTCGTATCGTTATCGAGCGTCCAGCTAAGAGCATCCGTGTGACTATTCACACTGCTCGTCCTGGCGTTGTTATCGGTAAGAAAGGTGAAGACGTAGAGAAGCTACGCGCAGCTGTAGCTAAAATCGCAGGTGTACCAGCGCAAATTAACATCGCTGAAGTACGTAAGCCTGAGCTAGATGGTCAGCTTGTAGCTGATAGCATCGCGTCTCAACTAGAGCGTCGTGTTATGTTCCGTCGTGCAATGAAGCGTGCGGTACAAAATGCTATGCGTCTAGGCGCTAAAGGCATCAAAGTACAAGTAGGCGGCCGTCTTGGCGGTGCTGAAATCGCACGTTCTGAGTGGTACCGTGAAGGCCGTGTGCCTCTACACACTCTACGTGCAGACATTGATTACGCAACTTCTTCGGCTCACACTCAATACGGTGTGATCGGCATTAAAGTTTGGATCTTCAAAGGTGAGATTCTAGGCGGTATGCCAGCTGCTAACGCAGTAGAGCCAAAAGGCGATAAGCCTAAGAAGCAGCGTAAAGGCCGTAAGTAAGGAGTCGAACGATGCTACAACCAAAACGTACTAAGTTCCGCAAGGTTATGACTGGTCGTAACCGTGGTCTAGCTAAAGGTACTGAAGTAAGCTTCGGCGAATTCGGTCTTAAAGCTGTTGGCCGTGGTCGTCTGACTGCACGTCAAATCGAAGCGGCACGTCGTGCTATGACACGTCACATTAAGCGTCAAGGTCAAATCTGGATTCGTGTATTCCCAGACAAGCCAATTACTGAAAAGCCTCTTGAAGTTCGTCAAGGTAAAGGTAAAGGTTCAGTTGCGTACTGGGTTGCTCAAATCCAACCAGGCAAAGTTATGTACGAGATGAATGGCGTACCTGAAGAGTTGGCACGTGAAGCGTTCCGCCTAGCGGCACGTAAACTGCCTGTTAAAACTACTTTTGTAACTAAGCAGGTGATGTGATGAAAGCACAAGATCTACGCGAAAAGAACGTTGAAGAGCTTAACGCTGAGCTATTGAATTTGCTACGTGAACAGTTCAACTTGCGCATGCAAGCTGCAACTGGTCAACTTCAGCAAACTCATACTCTAAAAGCTGTACGCCGTGACATCGCACGTGTGAAAACTGTTTTGACTGAAAAGGCAGGCGCATAATGAGCGAAACTAACCGCATCCAGCAAGGCCGTGTAGTAAGCGACAAGATGGACAAGTCTATCGTTGTTGCTATTGAACGCACTGTAAAACACCCAATTTACGGTAAGTTCATCAAACGCACGACTAAAGTACACGCACACGACGAAGACAACACTTGTGGCCTAGGCGACAAAGTTGAAATCGCTGAGTGTCGTCCTCTGTCTAAGACTAAGTCTTGGACATTGGTTAAAGTTCTAGAAAAAGCGAAGATTTAATCTTTGTAATTCTATAACTTATAAGCGGCTCCAAATTATTTTTTGGAGCCGCTTGTTTTTTGTCTACCCAATTTAAAAAAAGGGTGGTACAATTCGCGTCCCTTTTAAAGAGGCAGCCCGACCCGAGAGGGTCTAGTTTTAATATTTAGCGGAGCACTAACAATGATCCAGATGCAAAGTACACTTGACGCAGCAGATAACTCTGGCGCGCGCAAGGTAATGTGTATTAAGGTTCTGGGTGGCTCTCACCGCCGTTATGCACATATCGGTGACGTCATCAAGGTTACAGTGAAGGAAGCGATTCCTCGCGGTAAAGTAAAGAAAGGTGATGTTCTGAAGGCGGTAGTAGTGCGCACCCGTAAAGGCGTTCGTCGCCCAGACGGTTCTGTCATTCGCTTCGACAGTAATGCTTGTGTATTGTTAAATGACACTACTGAGCAACCAGTCGGCACACGTATCTTTGGTCCTGTGACTCGTGAACTTCGTAACGCGAAATTCATGAAGATTGTATCACTAGCACCTGAAGTTCTGTAAGGAGCGGCAATATGGCAGCTAAAATCCGTCGTAATGACGAAGTAATCATTCTTGCTGGTAAAGATAAAGGCAAGAAAGGTAAAGTAACTAAGGTTCTGACAACTGGTAAAGTTATCGTTGAAGGCATCAACCTTGTTAAGAAACACCAAAAGCCGGTTCCGGCTCTAGGTCAACAAGGTGGCATCGTTGAACAAGAAGCAGCTATTGATGCTTCTAACGTTGCTGTTTTTAACGCGGCTACTGGTAAAGCAGACCGTATCGGTTTCCGTATCGAAGATGGCAAGAAAGTTCGTTTCTTCAAATCTAACGGCGAAACTGTTTCTAACTAATTAGAAGTAATTTGGAGTTCTACTATGGCGAAACTGCATGATTACTACAAGTCGTCTGTAGTCGCTGAGCTTACCAAAGAGTTCAGCTACACAAGCGTCATGCAAGTCCCTAGGATTGAGAAAATCACCCTAAATATGGGCGTTGGTGAAGCAATCAACGATAAGAAACTGCTAGAAAACGCAGCAGCTGATATGGCAACGATCTCTGGTCAAAAGCCACTTATCACTAAAGCGCGTAAATCTGTAGCTGGTTTCAAAATTCGTGAAGGCTACCCAATTGGTTGTAAAGTAACCTTGCGTGGTGAGCGCATGTGGGAATTTTTAGAGCGTTTAATCTCTATCGCACTTCCACGTGTACGTGATTTCCGTGGTGTTAGCGCTAAGTCTTTTGACGGTCGCGGTAACTACAGCATGGGCGTTCGCGAGCAAATCATCTTTCCGGAAATCGACTACGATAAAGTCGATCGTGTCCGCGGTCTTGATATCACTATCACGACTTCTGCGGGTTCCGATGAGGAAGGCCGAGCTCTGCTGGCTGCCTTTAACTTCCCATTCCGTAAGTAAGGGTAGGGTTACTGTTATGGCTAAACAATCAATGAAAGCACGTGAAGCTAAACGTGCAAAACTAGTAGCTAAGTTCGCTGAAAAGCGTTCTGCGCTAAAAGTTATCATTAGCGATGTAAACGCATCTGAAGAAGATCGTTGGAATGCGGTTCTTAAACTGCAATCTCTTCCACGTGATTCAAGTGCATCACGTCAGCGCAACCGTTGCAACCAAACTGGTCGTCCACACGGTTACCTACGTAAATTCGGTCTAAGCCGCATTAAGGTTCGTGAAGCTTGCATGAAAGGCGAGATTCCGGGTCTTCGTAAGGCTAGCTGGTAATTGCCACTTAATCATTTGGAGTAAATCTTATGAGCATGCAAGATCCGATTTCGGATATGCTGACCCGAGTTCGTAACGGTCAGGCAGCAAACAAAGTTGCTGTAAAAATGCCTTCTTCAAAGCTTAAAGTTGCAATTGCTGCATTACTTAAAGCTGAAGGTTACATCGTAGACTTCGCTGTTAACAGCGAAGCAAAACCTGAGCTAGAAGTTACTCTTAAGTACTTCCAAGCTAAACCTGTAATCGAGCAAATCAAGCGTGTATCACGTCCTGGTCTAAGAGTTTATAAAAATAAAGACTCTTTACCTACAGTGATGGGTGGTCTTGGTATTGCAGTTGTTTCTACTTCCAAGGGTCTGATGTCTGACCGTGCTGCTCGTAAAGCAGGTCTTGGCGGTGAAATCATCTGTTACGTAGCTTAAGGAGTAGATTATGTCTCGTGTTGCTAAAGCACCTGTCGCTATTCCAGCTGGCGTAGAGGTGAAACTAAACGGCCAAGAAGTTACTGTAAAAGGTAGCAAAGGTGAGCTTACTCGCGTTCTTAACAGCGCCGTAGTTATTGCACAGGAAGAAACCAACCTAACTTTCGGTCCGAAAGAAGGTGTTACTAACGCATGGGCACAAGCTGGTACAGCTCGCGCTCTAGTTAATAACATGGTTGTGGGTGTTACTGAGGGCTTCACTAAGAAGCTAACTCTTAAGGGTGTTGGTTACCGTGCTGCTATGAAAGGCAACTCTGTAGCTCTAACTCTTGGTTTTTCTCACCCAGTAGAGCACGCTCTACCTGAAGGTATTAAAGCTGAGTGCCCTAGCCAAACTGAGATCATCATTACTGGTTGCGATAAGCAAGTAGTAGGTCAAGTTGCGGCTGACATTCGTTCTTACCGTGCTCCTGAGCCTTACAAAGGCAAAGGTGTTCGTTACGCAGATGAAAATGTGCGTACTAAAGAAGCTAAGAAGAAGTAAGGTATCACTATGGATAAGAAAGCATCTCGCATCCGTCGTGCTACACGTGCACGTCGTAAGATTGCAGAACTTGGTGCAACTCGCCTGGTAGTACACCGTACTCCTCGCCATGTTTACGCACAAGTTATCGCGGCAAACGGCTCTGAGGTTATCGCAGCTGCTTCTACTGTAGAAAAAGCGATCCGTGAGCAAGTTAAGAACACTGGTAACGTTGATGCAGCTAAAGCAGTTGGTAAAGCTGTTGCTGAGCGCGCTCTTGAAAAAGGCGTAGCTTCAGTTGCATTTGATCGTTCTGGTTTCCAATACCACGGTCGAGTAGCGGCGCTAGCAGAATCTGCTCGCGAAGCTGGTCTGAAATTCTAAGGTAGGGTTGGAAGATGGCTAAAGAACAACAACAAGCTAATGATTTGCAAGAAAAGCTGATCGCAGTTAACCGTGTATCTAAGACGGTTAAAGGTGGTCGAATCATGAGCTTTACTGCACTAACAGTAGTTGGTGACGGTAACGGTCGCGTAGGTTTCGGTTACGGCAAAGCTCGTGAAGTACCTGCTGCGATTCAAAAAGCAATGGAAAAAGCGCGCCGTAACATGGTTACAGTATCGCTTAACGAAGGCACTCTTCACCACCCGGTGAAAGGTCGTCATTCGGGCTCTAAAGTTTACATGCAGCCAGCTGCAGAAGGTACAGGTGTTATTGCCGGCGGTGCAATGCGTGCTGTACTTGAAGTTGCGGGCGTACATAACGTACTTTCTAAAGCATACGGTTCAACGAACCCGATCAACATCGTTCGTGCAACGATTGGTGCTCTAGTAGACGTTAAGTCACCAGAAATGGTTGCTGCTAAACGTGGTCTAACTGTTGAATCTATTTCGGAGTAAGCACACGATGGCAACTATTAAAGTAACTCAAACTAAAAGCTCAATTGGTCGCCTACCTAAGCACAAAGCGTGTCTTAAAGGTCTAGGTCTTCGTCGCATCAACCATACAGTAGAACTTGAAGATACACCGTGCGTACGCGGTATGATCAACAAGGTTTACTACATGGTTAAGATTGAGGAGTAATCAGAATGCGTTTGAATACTCTATCACCGGCTGCTGGCTCTAAACCTTCTAAGAAGCGTGTAGGTCGTGGTATCGGTTCTGGCCTTGGTAAAACAGGTGGCCGCGGTCACAAAGGTCAAAAGTCACGTTCTGGCGGCTCTGTTCGTCCAGGTTTTGAAGGCGGTCAAATGCCTCTAAAACAACGTCTACCTAAATTCGGTTTCACTTCTCGTAAGAGCCTAGTGTCTGCTGAAGTTCGTTTAGCTGAGCTAGCGAAAGTAACAGGTGACGTAGTTGATCTTAACAGCCTTAAAGCTGCTAACGTTATCACTAAGAACATCGAGTTTGTTAAGATCGTTCTTTCTGGTGACCTAAGCAAAGCTGTGACTGTTAAAGGTCTACGCGTGACTAAAGGCGCTAAAGCTGCAATCGAAGCTGCAGGCGGTAAAATCGAGGAATAATCTCGAGGAACGAGGTACAGATGGCTAAGAAACCAGGACAAGATTTTCGTAGTGCTCAGAGCGGCTTAAGTGAACTAAAGTCGCGCTTATTATTCGTAATTGGTGCACTTTTAGTATTCCGAGCCGGCTCTTTTGTGCCGATCCCTGGTATTGACGCAGCTGTACTTGCCGATTTGTTCGATCAGCAAAAAGGTACCATCGTAGAAATGTTTAACATGTTCTCCGGTGGTGCTCTTGAGCGTGCATCTATATTAGCATTGGGTATCATGCCGTACATTTCGGCATCGATCGTAGTCCAATTGCTAACTGTAGTTCATCCAGCGTTAGCGGAACTCAAGAAAGAGGGTGAAGCAGGCCGTCGTAAGATAAGCCAATATACACGCTACGGCACGCTTGTACTTGCAACATTCCAAGCTATTGGTATCGCAACAGGCTTACCAAACATGGTCGACAATCTGGTTGTTATCAACCAAACCATGTTTACGCTTATTGCTACCGTGAGTTTAGTAACTGGTACCATGTTCTTAATGTGGTTAGGTGAACAAATCACTGAGCGAGGAATCGGTAATGGTATTTCCATTCTGATTTTTGCAGGTATTGTTGCTGGATTGCCTTCTGCAATCGGTCAAACAATCGAGCAAGCGCGTCAAGGTGAATTGCATGTGCTTCTTCTGCTGTTGATTGCTGTATTGTCTTTTGCTGTTATTTACTTCGTAGTTTTCATGGAACGTGGTCAACGTCGTATCGTCGTTAACTATGCGAAACGTCAACAAGGTCGTAAAGTTTTTGCAGCACAAAGCTCTCACTTGCCTCTTAAGATTAATATGGCAGGTGTTATTCCAGCGATTTTCGCATCAAGTATTATTTTGTTCCCAGGAACATTAGCGCAGTGGTTTGGTCAAAATGGTGAAAGCAGCGCGTTCGGTTGGTTAACTGACGTGTCATTAGCTCTTAGCCCAGGTCAACCTTTGTATGTAATGCTTTATGCAGCAGCTATAATCTTCTTCTGTTTCTTCTATACAGCGTTGGTGTTTAACCCACGTGAAACAGCTGATAACTTGAAGAAGTCTGGTGCATTCGTACCCGGTATCCGCCCAGGTGAGCAGACAGCGAAATATATCGATAAAGTGATGACTAGACTAACCCTTGCGGGCGCTCTATACATTACTTTTATATGTCTGATTCCTGAGTTCATGATGGTCGCGTGGAACGTTCGTTTCTACTTTGGCGGCACATCACTACTAATCGTAGTGGTAGTTATCATGGATTTCATGGCACAGGTACAGACTCATCTGATGTCACAACAGTATGATTCTGTGTTAAAGAAAGCGAATCTGAAGGGTTACGGCCGTTAATTCGGTGGTAACAATTTCGATTCCATTTACGGAGTTTAGCAATGAAAGTTCGTGCTTCCGTTAAAAAAATCTGCCGTAACTGTAAAGTTATCAAGCGTAACGGTGTCGTTCGCGTGATTTGCAGTGAGCCAAAGCATAAGCAACGCCAAGGCTAATTAGCAGAAATTTTTACTTGAAATACAAGGTAGAGTCGAGTATATTCCTCGGCCTACCTTTTGCGTGCAAAAGAAGTAGTATGCCGCAGCGTATCCATAACGGGCTTTGCTGCGGATAATTCTTTTATGAACCCCTTAGGAGTGAATAATGGCCCGTATAGCCGGCATTAACATTCCTGATCATAAGCATTCTGTAATTGCACTTACTGCAATCTACGGTATCGGTAAAACTCGCTCTCAAGCTATTCTAGCTGAAGTGGGTATTGCTGAAGATGCTAAGATCAGTGAACTAACTGAAGAGCAGATCGATCAACTGCGTGATGGTGTAGCTAAGTACACTGTAGAAGGTGATCTACGTCGTGAAGTATCGATGAACATCAAGCGTCTTATGGACCTTGGCTGTTACCGCGGTCTTCGTCATCGTCGCAGTCTACCACTACGTGGACAGCGTACTAAAACCAACGCTCGCACCCGTAAGGGTCCGCGCAAGCCGATCAAGAAATAGTCGGATAAGGTAGAGTACAATGGCAAAACAACCAACTCGCGCGCGTAAGCGCGTACGCAAGCAAGTAGCTGATGGCGTAGCGCACATTCATGCTTCTTTCAACAACACAATCGTAACTATCACTGACCGTCAAGGCAACGCTCTTGCATGGGCTACAGCAGGTGGTTCAGGTTTCCGTGGTTCTCGTAAATCTACTCCGTTCGCAGCACAAGTTGCAGCTGAGCGTTGTGGTGAAATGGCTAAAGAATATGGCCTAAAGAACTTGGAAGTTATGGTTAAGGGTCCAGGTCCAGGTCGCGAATCTACTGTTCGTGCACTGAACGCTGCTGGTTTCCGTATCACTAACATTGTTGATGCGACACCAATCCCTCATAACGGTTGTCGTCCACCTAAGAAACGTCGCGTTTAAGTTTCGTTTCTAGGAATATTGGAGAAAGATCATGGCAAGATATTTGGGTCCTAAGCTTAAGCTTAGCCGTCGCGAAGGTACTGACTTATTCCTTAAGTCTGGTGTCCGTGCGATCGATACCAAGTGTAAAATTGATAACGCACCAGGTGTACACGGCGCTCGTCGCGGTCGTCTATCTGAGTATGGCGTTCAGCTTCGTGAGAAGCAAAAAGTTCGTCGTATCTACGGCGTTCTAGAAAAACAATTCCGCAACTACTACAAAGAAGCTGCACGTCTTAAAGGCAACACAGGTGCAAACCTGCTTCAGCTTCTTGAAGGTCGTCTTGATAACGTAGTTTACCGTATGGGCTTTGGCGCTACTCGTGCTGAATCTCGTCAACTAGTTAGCCACAAGTCTATTCTAGTTAACGGTAAAGTTGTAAACGTTCCTTCTTTCAAAGTAGCGGCAAACGACGTTGTTTCTATCCGCGAGAAAGCTAAACAGCAATCTCGTATTAAAGCGGCTCTAGAAGTTGCTGAACAACGTGAAAAGCCAACTTGGATTGAAGTAGATGCTGGCAAAATGGAAGGTACATTCAAGCGTATGCCTGAGCGTTCTGACCTATCAGCTGACATCAATGAACACTTGATCGTCGAACTTTACTCTAAGTAAGGTTAAAAAAAGAGAGGACACAATGCAGGGTTCTGTAACAGAATTTCTTAAGCCGCGTCTTGTTGACATTGAACAGATCAATACGACACACGCGAAAGTAACTCTTGAGCCATTAGAGCGCGGTTTCGGCCACACTCTAGGTAATGCTCTTCGCCGCATTCTTCTATCTTCTATGCCGGGTTGTGCCGTAACAGAAGTTGAAATTGAAGGTGTGCTACACGAATACAGCACTAAAGAAGGCGTTCAGGAAGATATCCTGGAAATCCTTCTAAACCTTAAAGGTTTGGCTGTACGCGTTGCTGAAGGCAAAGATGAAGTGTTTATTACACTGAACAAATCAGGCTCAGGCCCTGTTGTTGCAGGTGACATCACCCACGATGGTGATGTAGAGATCGCTAACCCTGAGCACGTAATTTGTCACCTAACGGATGACAACGCTGAGATCGCTATGCGTATCAAAGTAGAACGTGGTCGTGGTTACGTTCCAGCTTCAGCTCGTATCCATACTGAAGAAGATGAGCGTCCTATCGGTCGTCTACTAGTTGACGCTACTTACAGCCCGGTTGATAAAATCGCTTACGCTGTAGAAGCGGCACGTGTAGAACAACGTACTGATTTAGACAAGCTTGTTATCGATATGGAAACGAACGGTACTCTAGAACCTGAGGAAGCAATCCGTCGTGCAGCTACTATTTTAGCTGAACAACTGGATGCGTTCGTAGATCTTCGTGATGTACGTGTACCTGAGGAGAAGGAAGAGAAGCCAGAATTCGATCCTATCCTACTACGTCCTGTAGACGATCTTGAACTAACAGTTCGCTCTGCTAACTGTTTGAAAGCAGAAGCGATTCACTACATCGGTGATCTTGTACAGCGCACTGAGGTTGAGCTACTTAAAACGCCAAACCTTGGTAAGAAATCTCTTACAGAGATTAAAGATGTGCTTGCTTCACGTGGTCTTTCTCTAGGCATGCGTCTAGAAAACTGGCCACCAGCGTCAATCGCTGAAGATTAATCGAAAAGTTAGAAGGATTAGGTCATGCGCCATCGTAAAAGTGGTCGTCAACTCAACCGCAACAGCAGTCATCGCAAAGCGATGTTCAGCAACATGGCTAGCTCTCTTGTTCGTCACGAAGTTATTAAAACTACCGTGCCTAAAGCAAAAGAACTACGTCGCGTAATTGAGCCATTGATTACCCTAGCTAAGACAGACAGTGTTGCTAACCGTCGTCTTGCATTTGCTCGCACTCGTGATAACGAAGTTGTGGCAAAACTATTTAATGAACTAGGCCCGCGTTTCGCGGCTCGCCAAGGTGGTTACACTCGCATTCTTAAATGTGGTTTCCGTACTGGTGATAAAGCTCCAATGGCTTACATTGAGCTTGTAGACCGCCCAGCTGCTGAAGAAGCTGCTGAGTAATCTATACTAGATTCTTAATACAAAAGCCGAGCATTAGCTCGGCTTTTTTGTGTCTGTAGAACAAGGAAAAGATAATAGAAATTGCACCATGATGTTTGGCACTTTTTGCTTGTCTTATCTGCTCCAATTTTCAAAAATGTCTCGTGTCTCGTGTCTC
>NZ_JBFRSD010000015.1:0-72704 GCF_041473395.1 Vibrio sp. 10N.222.55.C6 | reverse complement strand
TCTCGTGTCTCGTGTCTCGTATCTCAAATATCTTTTCTTCCACGCACAAAAAAGAGCACCGAAGTGCCCTTATTAGATTTTAAGCTAGCTATTAATAACTAACGATTATTGCCATATAGCTGAAAGTGAATCCATCAGGCCGCTCGTTGCACCTTGTGACTGCAGTGCTTGAAGAATGATGGGTGCAAATGTTGTAACCATTGATGGATCCATACCTAATCCAGAAAACGCACTTTCAACGGCACCTTGTGAGCTTAGTAGCGATGATAGCCCCGTAGACTCAAGGCTCGACATGCCTGGAATAAGTGTCGCGAGTTCTTTGTTGTCGGCTGTGCCAAGAGAGTTTTGTGCAAGGGCTAACATTGAACCAATACCGCCAACTGCTTGGTCGCTGGTAACAGAAGCTTGGTCAGCTACCGTATCCACAAGCGGTGTTGTTTCGTTCTGCTGAGACCACATATTCACTGCAGCCATCAGTGCAGTTTGGGATAGTTGGGAATAGTTGGTATCTGATGATGAACTGGTTTGTTCAGAGTCGCTAGTGCTAGCGCAAGAGACAACAGCAAGGCTGCTTAAAACTGTGATGAGTACTTTCTTCATTATTCGTCCTTAAGTAATAAAGTAATTTACTCTTTCACTATAAACGAAAAACGGCGATGTAGTCACATCGCCGTTGGATTATTTCAATTTTATTTACCTATAGTATTTTGTTTTACTAAAGGTTTTTATAAAAATCAAAGAATTGCTAGAAGTTCTACTTCAAATACTAGAGCAGCAAATGGTGGGATTGCAGCACCTGCGCCACGCTCACCGTATGCTAGATCTTGAGGGATGTATAGCTTCCACTTAGAGCCAACAGGCATCATTTGTAGAGCTTGTACCCAACCTTGAATTACGCCAGTTACTGGGAATTCAGCAGGTTGACCGCGAGATACAGAGCTGTCGAAAACAGTACCGTCAGTTAGTTCGCCGTGGTAGTGAACACGTACTTGCTTGTCTGCAGTTGGGATTTCGCCAGTACCTTCAGTTAGTACTTCGTACTGAAGACCAGACTCAAGAACCGTTACTTCTGAACGAAGAGCGTTGTCAGCTAGGAAAGCTTCGCCGTCAGCAGCAGCAGCTTTAGCTAGTTCTTGACGTGCAGCTTCACCACGAGTGTGTAGCTCTTGTAGTGCGTTGTTGATTTCGTCAACTTCGATAGCTGGCATGTCGCCAACTAGAGCTGTTGCGATACCAGCAGCGATTGCGTCAACGTTTAGGCCTTCAAGACCAGAACCAGCAAGTTGTTGGCCCATTTGTAGACCGATACCGTAGCTAGCTTTTTGCTCTACAGTTTCAAATTTTACTTCAGACATGAAAAGTCACTCTTTTTGTCAGTACGAAAAGGGTAAGAATACCAGTATTAGCAGCGTGAAGAAACGGCTAGTCCCTGATCACTTGCGCTTTACCGTGCCCAAATCACAGCCATGTCAATTTTCTCGCTTTGGGCCTTGTTGTGACGGAAAGATCTATACTGTTGGTACTTTGGTTTTTATACTGTAGTTATTCAATGTATAGGACGCAGTGGTATGAATCGTCGTCAAAAGAAAAAACAGAAAGTTGACCACTTAGCAGAATTCAAGGATCGACTGAATCAGGTCAAAGAGAAATTGAGTTCGATCGATGTGAAGAAAATGAAAACCTCGACAGCGCAAACTTGGGGTTCATTGCCGAAGTTACACCAAAGACTGTTGATGGTGATTTCTCCGATCGTACTGATATTACTTTTTGTGCCGCTACCAGAACCTAAAGTAGACACAACTCCAACAACATCGCGCGTTGAGCTTGAAATAAACACCGTCGGCTTAAGCGAACAGCAAAATGCCAAGAACAGCTCATTAGAACCGAGTAACAAAAATTGGCAGGAGTACCTTGTTAAGCAAGGGGATACGTTAGCGCAGGTTTTTCGAAACAACGATTTGCCATTGTCTGACTTGAATGCGTTAGTGCGAATTGAAGGTGCAGATAAGCCGCTCAGTCAGATTCGTAAAGGCCAGCTGGTTCGTTTCAAACTTGCTGAAACTGGGCAGTTGGACATTCTTCAGCTAGAGAAAGGCGACACTTCGGTGATGTTCTTCCGCTTATCCGATGGTGGCTTTGGTCGCAGTAAGTAGATGAATAGTGAGCCTGAGTTAAAGCGCTTCACCAGACACAGATAAACGATAGAAAAGAGCTAAGCATTAGCTCTTTTTTTTGGTCGCTTGAAAGGGGCGAGTGGCAAGATGATAAGCATGATTCCGATAAAGGTTAATGTATCCGGAATCTCATCGAACCATATTGCACCTATTAGCGCGACAAACACCAATCCTGAATACTCAGCCAAGGCAATTTGGCTAGAGTGTGCTTTTTGATAGGCAGCAACCGCAAGGCCGTTGTAACTTAAGATTAGCGTCGCACTCAGGGCTATGTATCCCAAATGCTCCACAGACACTGGCTGCCAGTATAAGAAGCACAGTACTAATGAGGCTGGAATAGAGAATAAGGTTGTCCACCACAGCGTAGTGACCACCGTTTGCTCACTAGAAAGCTTTCTTACGAGTACATTAAATAGTGCTAGGGTGAGTGTTGTCCCCAAAGCAAACAGTGCCGCCCAATGAAATTGTGATGGCCTCAAGACAATCAATGCACCAATAAAACCTATGGTTGTGCCGATAACCTTGCCGAGTGCCGGTTGCTCTTTCAATAGCAACATTGAGAGCGGCAACATCAGTAAAGGCGCGACATAAAATACTGCGTTGGCGGTTGCCAAAGACAAGTGAGTGATCGCGACCACCATGCACCCACTGCCGATCAGAATTAACTGACCTCGAATGAAGGTTACCTTAGCCTGCTGTAAGCGCCGTTGTTCTTTTTTCTGCTGTAGCCACAAAGGGGTGATGATGACCAGAGATATCAACTGTCGGAAAAAAATATACTGTAAGGGCGGTACTTCGCCATTTAACAGCTTTACCGCTACGTCGGAAAGCGAGGCAAACAAGTTACCTGCAACCAACAATAGAATACCGGCAGTGATATTCGTCATTATTTTTCTAATCTCATGTCTATATGAGGAATGTCATCTTCGAGATACATATCCGAGATGGTGTTGAAGCCGTGGCTCGCATAGAAGTTTTCTAGGTGTTGCTGCGCGCCAATATCAATGGCCGTATTTGGCCAAAGAGCCTCGCAGCGTGTTAATGCTTCTTTGATTAATTGATGCCCCAAGCCACCACCTCTTGCCGATTGCTTGGTTGCGACTCGACCGATGCTGGTGTTGTCGTAAGAGGTACCTGGTGGTAATAAACGTGCACACGCTACCAACTCTTCATCAGCATAGCCAAGCAGGTGCTCAACACCCGCGAGTGTATCTTTACCGTCCAGCTCTGGATAAGGACAAGTCTGCTCGACCACAAATACATCGACTCTTAATTTAAGTAGTTGATAAAGCTGTTGTGTTGAGAGTTCAGAAAAAGGAATTGAGTGCCAAGTGATCATGTTTACATCCAGAGATTATCGATGCTCTGAATGTACTATGCGTGATGATTGTTGGCATTAACTATTGTTAATTCGACCTTTAATTCTGCTCAGGCTGATTGCGGTGATTCCTAGATAAGCGGCAATTTGATTGTCATTTAAGCGCTGCTCAAGGTCGGGATAGTGCTCGCAGAACAGCTGATAACGTTGCTCTGGTGTATAGAGCAGCATGAAGCGTTCTTTGTTTTCCTTATGCATCAGCTGTGTTTCTAACAGCTTTAAATACAAAGGATTATTTGATGCACGCCACTCGATAACCGCATTCATTGGCAGCTCTAACATGGTGATGGGAGTCAGCGTTTCTAATAGGTAAGGGGACGCTTGGCTTTTTATCAGACTCTCAAAGCCGATGATCCAATCTTGTTCCCAATAGAACTCTTTACTGTATTGCTTACCATCATCAGTGAGGTAGCAGGCATGGCACAAGCCTTCAAGTACAAAGTAGATTGAACTCGCCATCTCACCTTGATTGATCAAGATGTGTCTGGTTGGCAACTCAAGTGGCTTGGCGACAGCAACTAGAGATTCAATCTGGCTTTCAGAGAAGTCGAAGCTTTGTAGTTGTTCGATAAAAGAGGTGTGCATGAAAATAACCTAACCCAAATAAGTGCCGAAATCATCGCACTTATTTGGAGAGAGGTACAGAGCGGGATAAATCAGCGGCGTGCGTGTTGCTCTAGGTAATCTTGAGCAAGCTCTCTGCCCATGTATTTACCCAGAGTCTTCAGTGGTACCTTTTTAAGGTTCACCACAATCAAGCCATCCAAGGCATCATTAAACGATGGGTCGACATTAAAACACACCAGTTTACCGTTCATCCCTAGATATTGGCGCAGCAGTACCGGCAGGCCTTTACCTTGCTCCATGCGTGCTAACACTTTAGAGAGCAGAGGCACACTCGCCAGTGAAGAGAGCAGGTGATTTTGCCAGAACACATGACTGCTGGTATTGAGTGGTGACGAAGGTGAAACCAAATTCGCCTTTTCCTCATCATAATGGTGGATTGATAACGTGGTCGCGATCAACAGACGCGCATTGTGGCTGTAATCATTGCTGATACTGACTGGGCCGAACAGATGGGTATATTGAGGGTGACGAGACACAAAGGTCGCAATGCCTTTCCACAATAGTAACAGTGAGTTCAGGCTCTTTTGGTAAGGTTTACTTACTACCGATCGCCCAAGCTCAATGCTGTTTTCTAGAGTATCAATGAATTCTTGGTTGTAGTTAAACAGGCTACGAGAGTAGAGCTGATCAAGCCCGTGCTCAGCGATGAGTTTGTCGACCATACCGAGTCGATACGCGCCAACCAGTTCTGCCTTGGTTTTATTCCACACAAACAGTTGATGGTAGTAAAGGTCATACTCATCTAAATCACAGGCCAGCCCGCTGCCTTCTCCGACTTCTCTAAAGCTTTCTTCTCTTACTCGACCAATCTCGCGCATTAAGTTAGGAATGGATTGGCTTGGTGTGCAGTAGACCTCAAAGTTCCCTTGCTCGAGCAGTTTCATCTCTTCAGGGAGTGAGTCTATCTCTATTGATAAGACTTCTGGTGGAATAGGCGCTATCACTTGGGTATCGAAAGAGGGCGCGTGGATTGGCGTGTTCGGACTATCTTGTTGACTCATTAGATAGGTATTAAGTCGTAGGTAGTTGACGATATCCATCTCTTTTTCAAACGATTTTATCTCTGAATACGGAATCGATGAGCCAATCGAGATAGAGATAGTTGTCGCTTGTTTATTAAGAAGTTCACGCCCGAGTAGAGCGGTTCTCAACAGTGGATGAACACGACCCGCTTGATAGAAAAGCTCACTGTTCTTGCCATTGATAAAGATAGGTACCGTGGTGGCTTGGTGACGTTTGACGAATTTCGCTACCGACTTGCTCCACTCGATGTCTGTCAGTGTTTTTGCCCCTTTACGGTAGCTTGATACTTCACCTGCTGGGAATACAATCAATAGTCCACCATCAGCCAAATGACGATTGGCATCTCGAATCGCTTTGGCATTGGTGCGTTTCGATTCTTTACTGTTAAAGACATCGACACCGATGAAAAGATCATCCAGTTCAGGCAGGCGCTTAAGTAACTCATTGGCCAGCACCTTCACATCCTTTCTTACTGATCCTACGAGATCGGCAAGGATCACGCCTTCGATGGCGCCAAGCGGGTGGTTCGCCACAATCACGACAGGCCCTTCTTCCGGGATGTTTTCCGTGCTTCCCGATGCAACCGAGTAGTCGATATTGAGCGCCGACAGAGTGTAATTCATGAATTCGAAGCTAGATAACTCGTTTTTACGATCTTGGTAGAGTCGGTCTAGCTTAGATAGCCCAGTTGCCCACTCGACAACAGACTCACCTAAACCAAAAGGCGTGTAACGTGGTAAACGAAAAGGACTATCAATCATAATGAAATTACCTTACTTAATCAGTTGCGGCCAAACTTTATCGGCTTGTTGAATATGCTGTGCTTGGTCTTGTTCCCAGCGCTGCTTAATCTCTTGGTCGTAGTTAAGATAAAGTTTGTCATCAACTATGGTCCAATACTGTGGGTCACCTGGTGCGAAGTCGTTTTTGGCAGAAACGGCCCATGCGCAATAACCACCATATTGAGGGGCATATTTTTCAGGATTATTAACAAATAAAGTCAGATTCTTTTCAGAAGAGAAATACCAGTCCGCGCCTTTGTACTCTGTGCTGAACTTCTTGCTCCCTTCAACAGGCTTCCCAGACGTGAAATAAGCCACGGTATCGTAGCCATCGAGTGCCTTACTGCTAAAGAAGCCGGTATAGATTTCATCGGCGGCAAATACGTACGGGCTAACAAGTAGCAGAACCATGGTGAATAGTTTTCTCATGATGGACTCCATCTATAGATTGATTGCGGGTGATAAATCAAAGGTAAAGCGCTGCTGATTTATCTGGCATGGTTTAATGGGTTCGCATGGTGAGCCGGGTGCATAAAACATAGAGGCTTGGCCATGCAGATTACGTAAGTGTGTAAAGCTCACTGTATGTGCGTCTTCGCGATGCATACAGGTTGCTAAATGAGGTTGTTCGTTGTGATGGTGAGAGTGAAACTTAAGTAAGTTCTGTTGATTCTTACCTGTTGCCATAAGCTGATCGTATTTTGCTTGTCGGTAAGCTTGCACTCGCTCTAAATCAACACCGGATGAGAAGAGTGGAGAATCGGTGTCGACTATTTGCTGTTGAATACCATCCCACATGTAGGCGATAACCAGACCATTGTGTTGGGTTAGATTGGGCGCGAAAGCCAGCAAGGTAAATGGGGCAAAAGAGTGTAGGTCTAGCTTGTGAAATGCTTCAGAGAGCTGACTGATATTACGACTCGATGATAGGTTTTTAAGTAGCAAACCGCGGCTTACTAAAGGACCAACGGGCACTGTGCCTTGATAGTTATTGAGTAGGCACAGCGAAAGCCCGAACTCATTAATACTTATCCAGCTACCGCCGCCAGTTGGGTCGAGTGGCATGATGATATCGACACCGTTGACTCGATATTGTCTAGGTGGCATTGCCAGTGCCCGCGTCTTTTGTTCATCACGATTAAAAAAGACCTGATAACCATTTTCTTCAAGCAGCCAAGATACTGAACACATATTATTGCTCCCTCAGATAGCTGCTGGTGGTTGGGGCATAACCAAAGGTGTTGCAGGTCTCGACGTCTAGGAAGGTGGTGATCACCTTGATCATAGCGTAATGATGATTGGCATGCAGTGCGGCAAAGGTGACCTCTCTTTCGAGCGTTGAAGGCAGGCTTGCGAACACTTGAGCGTCCATCGAAACTTCGGTTTGGATCATGATAGGCGCTTCGAGATCTCGACGGTCTAATCGCTCAAGCCAGTTGATCACATAGTGGATCTCTTTGACTGCAATAGAGCGGTCGTATTCGACAGGATGACCACGACGACGAGTGTTGTAATCAACGGTCTCATCCTCTTTTAAAATCAAGGCGTGAAAAAGATCCAGTGTGTGACGAGTATGTTCACCGATAGAGCTTGTAACGTGTGGCTTTGCTCGTGTTAGGTAATCGCTGTCAGAAATCGCTAACAAAAACTCTAGACCCTGATTCAATATCTCTACCGCTCCCTTGATGCTAGGAGAGAAAGAAGTAAGGGCGCTCGGCTGGGCTATGGGGTTCATTCATGATCCTCGTGAAAAGTTAGTCGGTAGTCGGATATTGTTGAACAAGACGTCGCTCTTCTTGCCACGCCGCAAATAAGCTCTTGAAAGAAGGGGATTGGTGGCCTCGTTGTTTTTGCTGAGCGCCAATATCAAAAAGAATGCGATATTGCAGAAGTAGCGTGGAAAATATCTCTCGCAATGGGGTGTTGCGATCCCAGATATGTCCAGCCTCACTGCTTGCGCCATTGACCTCAAGAATCGTGAAATCCTCGCCGTTCATTAGGCTGTGCATGTCCTTAAACTTGACGTCGAGTCGACCAAAGTGAAAGCCATCGAAGTCGTCGAATATCTCGTCTAAGCGTTCGGTTAAAGCCTGAGTGATGTATTGATTACCGTCTCGGAAGATACAGCCACGGCTATGGCTGCCTGCAAACGCGAGTTGGAACTCTTCGCCCTCTGCGAGCACTTGATCCAATTTATCTTCATGTCTCGGTAGATACAGGTGACTAAGCTGCCCAGCACGCGGGCTATTTTCAATTAACTGTTTGAGTGTCGACTTGCCATCACCCATCACCATTGGTGCGTATTTGAGTGTGATCGAGATGATCTCGCCTTGCTTTTTGTTTGGGTAACGAACATAGAAAACACCCGCTTCGGCTTGATAAGGCGCCTTTTTCTGCAGTAGAAAGCGAGCATTATTTGGGAAAGATTCAACATACTGCTCAAGTTGATCTTGTGTGTTGATCAGCTTAACTCCGACACCTCGACAGCCAAGATCCGGCTTAGCCACGATAGGGAAATCAAGATCCGTTTGTATGAGTGCGCTGCGTGCGTCTTCGGCTTGTTTTTTACTGCTGAGATCCGTTTTGGTTAGGGTGATAAACGGTGAGATCCAACGCTGACTTGAAGATCCGGCAAGGCTTAATATCTCGTGTTTTGATTCGCCGACCATGCCACTGAGTTTGATGCTCGGATTGGCGATGAGCGGCAGCGCCCAGTCAAAGTGCCGTAACCCTTGCATCAGGCTTTGAATGACCACTGGCGTGTAGAAGAACCAAGTCGGAAGAAACTCATAAGGAGAGACACTTCGCACGGTATCTTTTTCAAGCAGAGGCATACCTGCATTAATTTGATGTGCGGGAATGATGCGAATATCTTGCGGTGAACTCATGATAGCCCTCTAGAGTAGGTTTTATTCATTAATCGATTGCCGATAAACAGCAAAACGATGGCACACGGGATGATGATCCATTGATATTCAGAGGCTTGCAGCCAGGCTGATGTCCCTAAATAGTAGATGGCAGAGAAGACAATGCCAGTCCAGAGCGCAGTTGCGCTGATGACGGCAAATAAGAAAGTAGGCAGTGGGATGGCGAAAAAGCCACTCAGAGTAAAACCAACGGTGCGTAGCCCAGGAATAAAGCGGATAGCAAAAAGGCTGCTGAATGCGTTTTGGCGTAATTTGGTACGAAGCGAACGAAAGTACTTATTGGTGAGGGCTTTATATCGAACGCCTCGGAAGTAACGTCCTGATTTTCCTAGGTAGTAGAGGCCCAAGTCACCTGTGGCAATACCGATGAAAATGGCAAGCAGAGCATATTGAGGAGGAATGAGCCCTTGAGTGGCTAAACCGGCAGCGGTAACAATCGCAAGATCTTCAAGCAGGTAAGAAAGCGCGATAATGCCAAGCATCAGCCATAGCAGCGACTCCTCCCCTGAATGTAACCATGCTTGAATGCTCTCGACCGTGCTCATCAAATGTCCTTTTCTATCCTATAGATGAATGGCTTAATGACCATTCATTGAGTGTAGTAAATTAAATAGACACGAGGAGCAGAGAAAAACTTACAGACAATTAGCGCTTTTTTGTGTTGATTGGATGCAATGAGTGGTTAGAACTATGCGGTTTCGGTGCAGAATCAGAGGATGATAAAGGGTTAGAAACCTAAGATTTTTGCATGAATATTGAGAAGAAAACAAAAAGGCTGAGTCGTTAAACTCAGCCTTTCAGAACGTTAACTATGGATTACTTAAGCAATCTATTTAGTTAGGTCAATCTGGTAAACAGCGAAACCAACATCGTCAGTCGCAACACGTTTCATCGGGTATTGACCCTTCTCTTTAATGAACTCTGCTGCTTTGTCGCTTGGAGATGTTTCAAAGCGGATATCTAGCTTGTTATCCGTTTTGATTGGCGCAAATGACCAATTGTTATCCGCGCTTGGGCTCACTTGACCTTGCTCTTTGCTTACGCGAGAGATGTAGTTTGCAAGAACAGTACGGTTCTCATCTGGTGCATCAAATGCGATGAAGTCTTCACCTGTGCCTGGGAACTTAGCGCTGTATGCACGGTAGTTGTTGGTGGCGATCAGGAAGTCTTGCTTCATGTCGATTGGCTTACCTTGGTAAGTTAGGCCAACAATACGCTGTGAGTCAGGGTTAACCACTTTACAGTTTGCGTCGTATTTCGCAGGTTGAGTTACGTCGATTTGGTAATCAACACCATCGATAACATCGAAGTTGTAAGTGCGGAAATTATCCCACTCGATCAACTGTTGTGGTGCTGTTGAGTTAACATCCACTTGGTTGAACTGACCAGCAGAACACTCGAGCCACTCTTTTACTTCGTGACCTGTTACCTTCATCGCAACTAGCGTGTTCGGGTAAAGGTACAAGTCAGCTGCGTTACGGAATGTCAGTTGACCAGATTCAACCTCAGTGAAGTTCGCTGGGTCATTCTTACGGCCACCGGCCTTGAATGGTGCAGCTGCTGAAAGTACTGGCGTACCATCTAGGTCAGGGTCACCTTGGATGAACTGTTCAACGTAATCTTTCTGTGCAAGGTTAACGATTTGAACTGTTGGATCGTCTTGTACTAGAGACAAGAAGCTGTACATCACATCGTCTGCTTTACCAATCGGTTGGTTAACAAACTCACGAGTACCAGCGTGGTCTTTTTCTAGTGCTGTTACGATGCCTTCATCAGCTGCAGCAAGAGATTTCTTCTCGATTTTGTCGTAGATAGGGCGCGCTTCTGATTGGCCTTTAACAACTTCCCACTTACCGTCTTTTTGTGCAAGTGTTAGATCCATAACACCAACGTGGCTACCCCAACGACCAGGCATTACTGCCGCAACGCCGTTCATGGTGCCAGTTTCGTTGTCGATGCCTTGAATGTCATCAAAACCTTTACCTGGGAAAACTGCGTGAGAGTGGCCGAATGCGATCGCATCGATGCCGTCTACTTCAGATAGGTAGAACGTTGAGTTCTCTTCGCCATTTTTGTATGGGTCAGTTGATACGCCTGAGTGAGGGATAGCAACGATAACTTCAGCGCCTTCCGCTTTCATTTGAGGCACTAACTCGTTAGCCGTCTCAATGATATCGCGAGCGATCACTTTGCCTTCTAGATTCTTCTTATCCCACGTCATGATTTGTGGTGGAACAAAACCGATGTAACCCACTTTTACTTCGTGCTCTACGCCAGCAGTATCTTCGAACGTGTGCGTCTTGATGATGTAAGGCGTGAAGTAGTGTTCTTTGGTTTCTGCGTCGTAAACGTTAGCACTGATGTACGGGAAATCAGCGTCGTTGATAGATTCTTCTAGGAACTCAAGACCGTAGTTGAATTCGTGGTTACCTAGGTTTGCAGCGTCGTAGCTTAGTTGGTTCATAGCTTTGTATGCAGGGTGAACTTCGCCCGCTTCGATGCCTTTGTCTGCCATGTAGTCACCCATTGGGCTACCTTGCAGCAAGTCACCGTTATCAACTAATACGCTGTTGGTTACTTCGCTTTGAGCTTCTTTTACTAGAGTTGCAGTACGTGCTAAGCCAATTTTTTTCGATGGCTTGTCTTTGTAGTAGTCGTAATCCATTAGGTTGGTATGGATGTCCGTTGTCTCTACGACACGTAGTTTAATCACTTCATCGGTATCTGGTGTTGTTGTACAGCCTGCTAGAGTCAAACCAAGACCCGCAAGCACAGCCAATGACAAAGGTTTCATTGCAACTTTCATTTTGTAGCTCCAAAGTGGATAGTAGAAAATTCGTTGCGTAATGTAACAAAATGGAATGAAACAATGATTACAACGAATGTTAATTCGTGACTTAGATCGACTACTTTATGGTGTTCTGCAAGACGCCTCCCAAACCTGATTAATCGATGTGCAACTGATATCGATAATATTAGTCCATTCATTTCACCTGCTTATCGATAAATTCAATCCCTTATCAGCTTTTCGAATAAAAAATGAAATTTTAGAATTTCCAGTAATATGAGAGGCTCGTCATAATGCCTATATCAAGGACGTATCAGGCAGACGAATAGCAAGGATAGCTCAACACGAAGCTTCTGTTTTCTTCTAGTGCCAATACTCCCATTCACTCAAGTGGATGAGTTAAATCCCTTGCTTGGCAAGACCAAGTAATGAATTGCTCGTAACGCGAGCCTTAAAGGAAGCACTGAAATGGACCAAGAACGTTTAACCCACCTAAAACAGCTCGAAGCGGAAAGTATTCATATTATCCGTGAAGTAGCGGCTGAGTTTGATAACCCAGTGATGATGTACTCCATCGGAAAAGATTCTTCTGTGATGCTTCATTTAGCTCGCAAAGCGTTTTATCCAGGCAAAATTCCATTCCCGCTATTGCATGTAGATACGGATTGGAAATTCCGCGAGATGATTGAGTTTCGTGACCGTACGGCTAAAAAGTACGGCTTCGACCTTTTAGTACATAAGAACCCAGAAGGTATTGAGATGGGTTGTAGCCCATTTGTACATGGTTCTTCGAAGCACACTGACATCATGAAAACACAGGGCCTTAAGCAGGCGTTAAACAAGTATGGGTTCGATGCGGCTTTTGGTGGTGCGCGTCGTGATGAAGAAAAATCTCGTGCGAAAGAACGTGTTTACTCTTTCCGCGATAAGAACCATACGTGGGATCCAAAAAACCAGCGTCCAGAGCTTTGGCACACCTACAACGGTCAGGTTAATAAGGGCGAAAGCATTCGTGTCTTCCCGCTATCTAATTGGACTGAGCTCGATATCTGGCAATACATCTACCTAGAGAGCATCGATATTGTTCCACTTTACCTTTCTGATAAACGCCCAGTTGTTGAGCGTGATGGCATGCTGATCATGGTTGATGATGACCGTATGGAGCTGCAAGAAGGTGAAGTGATTGAAGAGAAAAGCGTTCGTTTTCGTACTTTAGGCTGTTACCCATTAACCGGAGCGGTTGAATCTGAGGCGAATACGCTAACGGGCATTATTGAAGAAATGCTGGTGGCGACGTCTAGTGAGCGTCAAGGTCGAGCGATTGACCATGATCAGTCGGGCTCTATGGAGCTGAAAAAGCGCCAAGGTTATTTCTAAGAATCTAAGGAAAGAAAAATGAATAGTGCAGTAGAAGCCGAATTGGCTGAACTAGGGATTGAAGGTTATCTAAGTCAGCATCAGCATAAATCTATGCTTAGATTTTTAACTTGTGGCTCGGTAGATGACGGTAAAAGTACGTTAATCGGTCGCTTGCTCCATGATACAAAACAGATTTATGAAGATCAGCTAGCAGCGGTTCACTCGGATAGCCAACGAGTGGGTACCACAGGTGAGAAGCCTGATTTAGCACTGCTTGTTGATGGACTGCAGGCTGAGCGTGAGCAAGGGATTACGATCGATGTGGCTTACCGCTACTTCTCGACTCAAAAACGTAAGTTCATTATTGCTGATACTCCTGGGCATGAGCAGTATACGCGCAACATGGCAACAGGCGCTTCAACGTGTGATCTGGCGGTGATCTTGATTGATGCTCGTAAGGGCGTTCTGGATCAAACACGTCGTCACTCGTTTATCTCTAACCTGCTTGGTTTGAAGCATTTCATCGTTGCTGTAAACAAGATGGATCTGGTGGAGTATTCACAAGATCGTTTTGAAGAGATTCGCGATCAGTATCTAGAGTTTGCAGAAAACCTAGAAGGTGAAACCAATATTCAGATCTTGCCAGTATCGGCGCTTGAAGGCATCAACGTTGCTGCACCAAGTAAAGAGCTTGCATGGTTCGAAGGCCCATCTCTGCTAGAAGTGTTAGAGAACGTCGACATTGACCAAAAGCGTTCGGCAGGTGAATTCCGATTCCCAGTTCAGTACGTCAATCGTCCTAACTTAGACTTCCGCGGTTTTGCTGGCACCGTTGCCTCTGGCCGTGTCAGTGTCGGTGATGAAATCAAGGCGCTGCCGTCGGGTAAAACCTCTAAGGTTGCACGCATTGTAACTTTTGATGGTGATTTGGAGTCTGCGCAAGCGGGCTTGGCAGTAACACTGACCCTTGAAGATGAGATTGATATCAGTCGTGGTGATTTGATTGTGCTAGAAAACGCGCAGATTGAATCCACTAACCACGTATTGGCTGACATCGTGTGGATGACAGAGCAACCATTGCAACCGGGCAAAGCTTACGACATCAAGATCGCAGGCAAGAAAACCGTTGGTCAGGTTGAAACGGTTCGTCACCAATACGACATCAACAACCTATCGACTCACGCTGTCGATGAGTTGCCATTGAATGGCATTGGCTTGTGTGAATGGTCACTGAACGAGACTGTCGCGCTGGATAAATACCGTGAAAGTGCCGATACCGGTGGCTTCATCGTTATCGACCGACTAACCAACGTGACGGTTGGCGCGGGTTTGATTCGAGACCGTTTGGACTCTGTTGAACAGCAAGTCGGTAACTTCTCTGCATTTGAACTTGAGTTCAACGCATTGGTTCGCAAACATTTCCCTCATTGGGATGCCAAAGATCTAAGCCAACTACTGAAGTCATAAACGACCAAGTAACAGCTTATTGAATCTGGCGGAAACCCATCGTTTCCGCCATAAAGGACGGGTATATGTGGCAACAAGGATTTGTATTAGCGATTTTGCTCGGCATCATTACTTGCCTGCTCGTTACCCGTATTAAGCCAAGCTTTATCTTTGCTGGCGCGGCGTTTATTGCTTTTATGGCTGGCATGATCGATTTGTCGAGCTTAGCCAATAACTTCACTAACTCCTCGTTACTGACTTTAATTCTTCTTATCCTCGCATCAAGTGCGTTGGAGAAAACTCGCTTAATCAGTTGGGTTAGCCGTAATATCTCAGAAGGTAGGCTAGGTACCGTGGTTGCGAAGTTGGGTATTTCCACAGCATTACTTTCTTCTTTTACTAATAACACGGCGGTGGTTGTCTCTTTGATCGGGGCGATCAAACGTAATCAACAACATGCGCCATCTAAACTGCTTATCCCTTTGTCATACGCTGCCATCTTAGGTGGAACCCTGACATTGATCGGCACCTCTACCAACTTGATCATCAATAGCTTTGTTGAAGATGCGGGTTTGCCGAGCTTAAACTTTTTTACACCGACCTTGATCGGTTTAGCGGTTTTGGTCGGCGGTGTGTTGATCCTCATTCCTCTGAGTTACTTCCTACCCAGCTACGATGATGGATCTCAAGATGATCTGCCTTACTTTTTAGAAGCAAGAGTGGAACCTGGTTCTCCTTTAGTTGGCCGCAGCGTAAGCGAGAATAACCTCAGAGCATTGAGAAAACTGTTCTTAGCGGAAGTGATTCGAGACGGTAAAACAACCGCGTCTATTGACCCTGATTTTATTCTTCAAGCTCGTGATCGATTACTGTTTTGTGGTGATGTCGAGAGTGTTGCGACACTGCAAGAAATCCAAGGTTTAACCCTGTTTGGTCAGCATCATTTGAATGGCCAGAGCTTTGTTGAAGTGGTGGTGAGTTCGTCGGCAAGCTTCTGTAACAAAACCCTGAAAACCAGCCAATTTAGAGATCGTTTCGATGCGGTTGTGGTTGCTATTCGTCGTGGCCATGAACGCCTAGAAGGTGGGCTAGGGAATATCACATTGACCGCTGGTGATACCTTGATTTTGGTTCCAGGTAAACGCTTTGAAGAACAGCGCCAACAACACAACAAAGAGTTTGTGTTGATGAATGACTTAGATTCGAGTGCCAAGCTTGATGCCGACAAATCGACGTTCGTTTTGCTCGGCTTTGCCAGTGTGATTGGGTTATCGCTCGCTGAAGTCGTGCCGATTATTAAAGGGCTAGCGGGATTTTTATTATTGCTGGTGGCATTTGGTGTAGTACAACTTGGTGAGCTTCGCCGCCGCTTCCCCGTCGATATTGTTGTGATCGTTGGTTCGGCACTCTCTATTGCTCAACTGATGATTTCATCTGGGTTGTCTGAGCGAATGGGGCTGATGTTTATGGAGGCCTTTAATGGCTGGGGCGTGTTTGGAGCGCTAGTCGCGACCTATTTCATGACGCTGGTCCTGACTGAGTTGGTGACCAACAATGCGGCAGCGGCACTCTCATTCCCCATTGGCTACAGTATGGCCGTCGGTTATGGCGTCGATCCAATGCCGTTTATTATGGCGGTTCTGTTTGGTGCCAGTGCCAGTTTTATTTCGCCATACGGCTACCAAACCAACTTACTTGTTTATAGCGTAGGTAATTACCACCTTACGGATTATCTGCGCATCGGCGTCCCAATCTCGATTGTTTATTCGGGTTTGGTGCTGACCCTAATTCCTTATTTTTTCCCATTTTAATGCTGTTTATTTAAAGGACTAATTATGACCGCAGTACTCAAACCAAAAGATGAGAATGTTGTGTGGCATCAACACTCGATTGATAAAACATTTCGCTCTGATCTGAAATCACAAAAGCCAGCCGTGCTCTGGTTCACGGGATTATCTGGTTCTGGGAAGTCGACAGTCGCTGGAGCATTAGAAAATCGCTTGGCACAGCTTGGTTACCATACTTACTTATTGGATGGCGATAATGTGCGTCATGGGTTATGTAGCGACCTTGGTTTCTCTGAGCAGGATCGCCGAGAGAATATCCGTCGTATTGGTGAGCTCGCTAAGTTGATGGCAGATGCGGGTTTGATCGTGTTGTCAGCGTTTATTTCTCCACATCAAGCTGAAAGGCAGTTGGTGCGTGATTTATTGCCGGAAGGTGAGTTTCTTGAGGTGTTCGTCAATACGCCACTCGAGGTTTGCGAACAGCGTGACCCTAAAGGTCTGTATAAGAAAGCACGTGCCGGAGAGATCCCGAACTTTACAGGTATTAGTTCAGTGTACGAAGCGCCTCAGAACCCTGAGATTGATCTACCTGCAGGTGAGAAGACACTCGATGAATTGGTCGAACTGTGTATTGATGCGTTGGAGAAGCGAAATATCTTAGCCAACTGAGATCGTTGGTATGACTAAGGCTACTCAGCTGTTTATCTGTTTATTCACGACCGATAAATAGTGCAGCCTTAGTTTACCGAGACAAGAAACCTATCCTCTAGATTCTCTTTATTCCTCTCTATACTTCACTTTTTACACCGTCTATTTTAGCTCCGTCGAGTGTCTAGACGGTGTAATTTACGCTGCTTTTCACTTCTGTCTGTACTGTGAATTTCTGGCTCAATAGTGCAATCAGTTGATCGTAATACTGCGTGTTTGGCTTGTTACCGAGCAAGGTACAAAGCTCATTGCCTGTAGGGCTGAATCGGTAGTAAACCAGCTTCACGCCTTTTGATAATGGTGCCAGTGACATGCTCTTACCTTGATAGGTTAGGTGCAGGGCTGGATCGAAATCAATCTCTCCGGATTCTAATTCTGTGCCCAGAATAATCCCGAGCTCTATCAAGTGGAGCAAGCTGGAGTAGGGCAGGTTGTGCCCACCAAGGTTGATGGTGTTGGTGGTGTCCCTTTTGCCAAAGTTGAATAGCCCAGCATGAGATTTAAAGCCGAGTAAGAGCTTTCTGCTGTTATCGCTACCAAAACTGCAGCCTAATGAAGCTGCTCTTTGTAAGGTCAGTGCTTCCTTTGGCGTCATGTCTTTTAAGATTTGCAGTGCCTTCATCGACGTCGAGCCTGGGTTGGTGACTTCTCGTTTCAGTACTTGAGCCCATAGCCTCTGCATCGATGTATTGTGGATCTCTTGTGCCATGTCGAAGAAACGGTATAGCCAGTCCTGATCCGGGTCTCCAGCCGCTTCATCCTTACATGAAGAGTGCGCCAACTTTAGAATCTGTTCTAGGTTCTTTTGGCGAAGCTCTCTACGTTTTTTCTCTCGCAATAGTGCCCGTTCGATAAGCGTACTCTCAGCTTTATCCTTTGGCTTGGCACTATGACTAATTAAGAAATCGAGGCCGAAGCTTTGTGCGATGTGCAGCATTCTGCTGGCACTGTCGGCAATATGAGGCTTTTTCTCATGCTTATGCTGTGTGTCGCTAGCATGCTCAATGATCACTGGCTGTTTGGTTTTTGACATAAGAGTACCGTTAGGAGACGACTCAAAACCAATCGTAGTAAATAATTGCTCAGCCTAGCTTGTTAAAACGCTTGATAACTGAGCTACAATTTTTGATTGTAGAATAACTACTTATCAAAAAGCTCCGCCTTGTTCTCAAGGCTTTTTCCTACGCTATTTCTGAACACTTACTTATTGTGATTGGTATAACTGTCTAAAATGTAACTCTTTATCTTATTGGTGGCTAGATTTTGCGAGCATAGTTGAAGGTTTCAACAAAATTTTACTTTTGTTAATGATAATAAAATGTTAAATTTGTTGTAATTCTCAAGGAGGAGTTATGAATCAAGTCAATGATAACAAGCTGAAGAAACAGCTTAGTATAGGGTTATTACTCGCGATTTATGTCGCTGTTCTAGCTTACTTATCTAATTACATCGCGTAATTCAGAAGAAAATTATCGTTATTAAACTGTTATTGAATGATCACACTCGTTCAGTGACGGCAGCTCATCCTTGAGCCACCCTTCTAATGACTACATGTCGTCATACTCTTCAATCGCAGTACCTTCAATAAGATAACCGGTTTGCGCTAAGTCATGGCTGATTGACTCAGTTTTCAGCGTTCCGACCAAATAGATCACATCCCATAACTGCTGTATTGGTGCACCTTTCGGGAACTTCACGTAGATGATTTGGTTCGGTGGCGGCGGTGGCACGTGGATACATGCGCCAAAGTACGGTACCAGCAGAAACTCAGTGATCATATTCTCATCACCTTCCAATGGAATCACAAAGCCAGGAATCTTCACTGTGCTGCCATTCAGCTCTGGGCGAACAGCACCAAGTGTCGATTGTTGAGGTTTGTCCATACTATTGTGGTCAACCATCGGCATACCAAATGAATCTAGCTGAGCACGTTCTGATTCTGGAATCAAATCAATCCATTCAAGTGTTAATACCGATTCGTCATTCTGAGTGGTTTCAGCGTGAGCTGTACTGATAAATGGGAACAGAAGTAGCCCAAGTATCAGTAGGAATTTGCGTTGCATCGTAGGTTCCTATTTTAGATTCGAATCGTCATGCCATCAGACAATGACTGGCGGTAAGCCCTGAAAGCGGGAATAAAGCCGATAATGATTCCAGCAACTTGTACCAGCATAAGCAGTTTCCACTCATGCGGTGTGATTGCGGATATCGATATGTTGATACCATAACTTTGTTGCACAATAGGAGCAACCACTGCGATCAGCGCAAACAATACTGCAACACCTAATGTAATGCCAAGGAAGGTTAGCGCACTGGCTTCACTGATCAGTAAACCAAACACATGACGAGGTCTTGCGCCCATCGCACGTAGGATGGCCATCTCTCGGCGCCTTTCTTGCAAGCTAGTGAGTAGGCTACTGAGCATGCCCAATAAACCGGCGACGACAACAAACCCTGAAACAATCAGTAGTGCTTGTTCTGCTACAGCCATCATTCCCCACAATTCGTGAAGCGCAATGCCCGGCATAATGGCGCTTAAAGGTTCTTGGCGGTAGTTATTGATTTCTCGTTGCAGTGCGAAGGTTTGGATCTTCGATTTAAGGCCAACCATCATCGCGGTAATCTGCTTCGGTTGGAAGTCACGTTGCTTTAGCGCTTCAGCATTCGGTGTGTGCCCGAGGTTGGCACCTGATTCCCAGCCAACATGAATTGCTTCGATTGCCTCTAGCGATACGTGTACGGTTTTGTCTACTGGTGTTCCTGTTGGCGCGAGTATTCCCACAATCTTGAAGGGCAGATTATCGTGACGGCTAAACGCAACATCACTGATACCGTGCGCAAGAATGATTTGATCACCTATTTTGTAATCTAGCTTCTTCGCGACGTCGGCACCAATCACTACGTCAAATAGCTGATTAAACTCTTTACCTTGTTGGAAAGTAAGTAATTGCTTACTTCCATAGCGATAGTTTTCAAAGTAACTATGATTTGTACCCATCACACGGAAGCCTTTGTGTGAATCGCCCAATGATATTGGTATCGCCCACTTTACTGCGTTGTGCTGGCTAAATTCTTCATAGCTTTTCCAGTCGATGTTGTTGGTCGCATTACCGATTCTAAATACGGAATAAAGCAGCAGGTTTACCTGACCAGAGCGGCCACCGACGATAAGGTCAGTACCTGAAATCGTATTGGCGAAGCTGCTCTTAGCTTCGGTTCTTACACGTTCCACACCGAGTAATAGAATGACGGATACAGCCACAGTGAGAATAGTTAGAATGGCTGTGGCTTTACGGTTGAGTACGCTTTTTAAGGCTAAGTGAGTAATTACTTTCATACGACAACCTTAGCTTGGTTAACGGTTTTTAAATCTATGGTTCGAATGAACAACTTTTCTAGTGTTGGATCATGGCTAACAAAGATAAGAGTAGAACCTGCCTGGTTGGCTTGTTCTAACAACAGTTCGATAAAAGCTTCTCGGTTGTCATGATCCAAAGCCGAGGTTGGCTCGTCGGCAATAATGATTTTGGGTTGGCCGATCAAAGCACGAGCGGCAGCAACACGTTGTTGTTGACCGATGCTCAACTCGGTAACTGGCTTGTCCATTAAAGCTTGAGGTAGCTTTAATCGGAGTAACAACTCTCGAGCCGTCTCTTGTAAGCTTTTCTGGCTTTCAGCGACTTGCTGTTTACGAATCTGTGAAAACTGGCAAGGAAGCGTCACGTTATCGATAACTGATAGATAAGGAAGCAGGTTAAATTGTTGGAAAATATAACCAATATGATCGGCTCTGAATTTATCTCTTTGACGAGGTGTAAGCTGAGTGAGGTCTTGATCAAGGATAGAGACTTCTCCTTGCTCAGCTTGGTTGATTCCGGTCAGTAGCCCTAACAAAGTTGATTTTCCACAACCACTTGGCCCTTTAATAAAAAGGTGCTCTTGGGCTTGGATGTGAAGAGAGGGGATCTCTAGCGTTGGTGGTAATTCAGGCTTCCAACGAAAGCTGATATTTTCGAGTTTGACCACAAGTGATGAACTGTCAGAAGACATGCTAGCTCCAATAATTAAAGCGGTGTATCTACTGGACAGTAATTTGAAACATAAATTCCCAGGAACACACCGATTTGAACAGCCAAGTAAGCGATGACTTACCTGGCTGTTTATTTTACGTTTAATCCGATCTAGGAGTGATTAGAATCGGAAACTAATACGCTCTGCGTTAAGCACTTCTTGTACTTGAGCTGTGTCTGTTAGTAGGTTCACCGTCATTTTTTCAGTGTTGCTGAACTTAGAGAACCACTGAGTGCCAACTGTGTCTAGCTTAGCAACATCTGAACATTCATAGTGGTACTCAACAGTGAACTCACCGTGGCCACCTTCTGAGTGATCGTGGCCTTCATGATCGTGGTGGTCGTGACCTTCGTGACCTTCGTGGTCATCATGATCGTGCTCAGCGTGGTCATGGTCTTTGTGGTCATCATGATCGTGTTCAGCGTGTTCAGCGTGGTCATGGTCTTTGTGGTCGTCATGATCGTGTTCAGCGTGATCATGGTCTTTGTGGTCGCCATAACCGTGTTCCGCATGGTCATGGCCTTCATGGTCGTCATGACCGCCTTCTAAGGTGTTTGCTACTGACTTGAACTTCAGAGTACAACTCGCATTGTTAAAACTAAACAGCTCTTCTGGCTTGTTTAATTGTGCGATAGCCTGTTCAAACACTTTCTTCTGTTCTGCAGTTTTTGGAGCATGTTCAAACCCAACCACATCTGCGCCTGGAGCTGTTACTTCAACAAGCAATTCTTGCCCATCTTGCGCGATGTTTACTTCAACTTGGCCATGTACGTGTGCATCATGAGAGCGGAATTCTTCGTTAGCTAGAGCATTTGTAGAGACAGTCATGCCGATAACAACGGCTAAAAAAGTAGGTTTCATGTTTTTTCCTGAATAAAGGTTAATTAAAAAGTAGTGGTAATTAAGCGATATTTACAGGAGGTGAGCGTGCCAAATAAGCGAAATATAGCCGCTGTAGTGAAGTTACTGACTCTGTGATAGCGACAGTAAATTCCGAATGGAACTCTGGAATCTGTGGTAGTGAGTGCGCTGTGATGAACTGATTAAGCGAAAACAGCTCACAATGGTGTGAGGTGTGGTGCTCTGGTGCGATATCCACAATGTGTGTTGCGGCTAACACGCTTAACATGAGCATAAGCCCAAGCAAGAAGCCTGTTTTGCGTTTCACATTGTTGGGTGTGTTTTGCCACATCAGGATGATTAACCACAGAATTAAAAAAAGGATACTGTTATAATATAACAATATCCTTTGGTTAGGTCTCGAAAAAGACGCGAATATCTTATTAAAGGCTCGCTTTAATCAACTCAATGACTTGAGTGACTTCTGATTCGTTTAATGCACCTTCTTTTACAAACAAGATTTTACCTTGATTGTCTTGAACGATAATCGCTGAGCTTTCTTCTTTTAGAGCCCATGTTGACGCAACGGCGCCGTCTTCATCTAGGACCATAGAAGACCATGGAAATTCTTCTTTGCTGCTTTCGGCAGACGACTTAACAAAAGACCCAGTACCCCAAATCGCATCATCTTGGTTGATGATAGTGGTGGTTTGGTAGCTGTCTTCTGAGAATTTCGATGCGGTAATGGCTGCCATCAGTGGTGCGTTGAGCTCTTTAGAGCTGCTGCGGCCAGCGATAGCTTGAACGACGCGAACTTTACCTAGAAGATCATTGGTTGCCCAAGCTTGATATCCAGTATTTCCGTCGTTTAGAACAATCTCACCATAGTTACTCACATCAACGGCAGGCAGGGTAGCGCCTACTGATAGGTTGTGAGCATTGGCGAAGAGTGGAGAGGCTGCGGCTAGAAAAGCCAGTAGAGTTTTGTTTTTCATTATATTTTTGTTCCGCTTATTGGTTTGCACAGGAAGTATAATATGAAATTTGAAAAATGCCTCTTTAACTTTTTTATCGTACGACGTAGAAAGAAGTTGCAGGCTTGTTACCAAAAGGTATAATGCATCAATATCAAGATGAACAATAGATTATCTTGCTGTTTGCTAAAGGAATTAGCGATTAAATGTGCTTTGAACAGCGACGCTGTTCAGGTATGTGACTGTAGTACTCAAATGGAATTGAGGTTGTATTATGTTAAGAAAATTTTCTACTTACCGTCCACGTCAGGTGGCGCGTTTCGTTAAAGTCCTGTTCAAAGGCCAATTTGCTATTGAAGGTGTTGGAGAGTTTCGCTTCGACCAAGGCAAGGTGCTACTTCCTGAAGTTTCAGACAAACAAAAGCTCACTATTTTTAAAGAAGTTAACGGCACCATTGCAGCGTTGCCGGTGTAACTGAGCTTTATCGATTTGTCTTGCACCGAATAGATTAACAATGAAAAGGGCTTCCTGATGGAAGCCCTTTTTTAATGCGTGTCGTTCACGATGGTATGTCGAACGGCACTTTATTGTGGAGGGAAGCACACACCTGTTCCACCCAACCCGCAATACCCATTCGGATTTTTAGCTAGGTATTGCTGGTGGTAGGTTTCTGCGAAAAAATATTTTCCAGCAGGCAGAACTTCCGTCGTGATCTCGTTGCCTAAAGATTCAGTCATTGCTCGTTGATATTCACGTTTAGAGTGCTCAGCGATAGATTGTTGTTCTTCACTGAAGGTGTAAATCGCAGAACGGTACTGAGTCCCTAAATCGTTGCCTTGGCGCATCCCTTGAGTTGGGTCATGACGCTCCCAAAAGGTTTCAAGTATTCGAGCTAGAGAGGTTTGTTCACTATCAAATATGACACGAACGACCTCGGTATGGCCGGTTTGCCCAGTACATACTTGTTCATAAGTGGGATTAACTGTGTATCCGCCAGCGTAACCAACGGATGTTGAAATAACGCCATCCAATTGCCAAAACAAACGCTCAGCTCCCCAGAAGCACCCCATACCAAACAGGACTTCTTGTTGAGAGCCCGTGGGTGCATCGAGCAGGTCGGTTTGATTGACGAAATGGCGCTCAGTGATTCGAATTGGGTCAGCATTTCCCGGTAGTGCGGTTGCTGCAGAAACCAGTTGTTGTTTGTTTAGCATGTTATATTCCTTTTCGCATACGTTTACCGCGCTGGCTTTTATTTAACGTGGGTTCATATTAACTGTTGGTCAATATTGAATAAGTCTTTAAATTAGACCGTGTTATTCCAGGATTTATTACAGACTCAATGCCTATTTAGCGGTATTATTTCTTTTCACTTATTAACGTATTGATAACTTCTTCACCAATTAAACATGATAAGAAAAACTTTACCAGTTCTGATTGGCACTCTATTGTCATCGACGCTCGCTTTCGCTGACGTTTCCCTTGAAATCAAAGGGCTAGATGGAGCGCTTGAGGATAATGTTGATGCTTATCTGAGTGCGATCCCTGAAGAAGAGTATTCGGTTTCACTAAGATTCCAATCCCGCTTGGAATCTATGATTAAAGAAGCCCTGAATGCGTTAGGCTACTACCACCCTAAAATCACATTTACTCACTCCGAAGATGATACCGAAATGACCGTTACGGTTGAGCCGGGAGAGCCTGTTGTTATTTATACTTCAGATATCGTTCTAACTGGTGAAGCCAAGGATGACCCAGACTTTTTAGCCTTGATAGCGAAGAGTAGCTTGTCTAAAGGTTCGACTCTGAATCATGGTAATTATGACTCTTTGAAATCGTCGATCCGCAACCTTGGCTTAGCGAAAGGCTACTTCGATGGTGCTTATGATCTTAGTAAGCTAGAAGTCGCTCCTGAATTGAACCGCGCTTATGTTCGTCTTCATTATAACAGTGGTATCCGCTATCACTTTGGTACTACTCAGGTTACTGGTAGCCAGATAGAAGAAGATAAGGTGCAGTCACTTAAACCATTTGAGGATGGCGAACCTTACTCAATCACCAAAGTCGGTGAGTACAACCAAAACCTGTCCAATACGGATTGGTTCTCCTCGGTATTTGTTGAACCAGGTTTAAGCCAGTTAGGCGAAGGCCGAGAGATCCCGATGAAGGTTAGCCTTGCTCCGCAAGCTCGTAACCAAATCGAAACGGGTATCGGTGTATCCACCGACCTTGGCGTAAAAGGCACTCTGAAGTGGAAAAAACCTTGGGTTAATGAACAAGGCCATAGCTTCAATAGCAGCCTGTCGATTTCTAAACCTGAACAGACGATTACCGCTACCTATAAAATCCCTCTGGATGACGTGCTGAACGACTACTATCAAGTTAAGTACGGTATGAAAAACTTGGATAATCGTGATACCAAGAGTTTGGAGTCAAACTTAGCGCTAGAAAGATATTGGCGACTGGATAACGGTTGGCAACGCACGGTCTTCATTCGATACTTGGTCGAAAACTATGAGCAAGGTTTGCAGGATGATTTAGCGCAATTTGTGCTGCCGGGTATCTCTTTCTCACGCACTCGAACGCGAGGCGGTTCGATGCCGATGTGGGGCGATAAACAAACCATTATGGTTGAAGCGGGTGATGATACCTTGTTATCTGAAACTAAGGTTGTTCGTTTTCAAGGTCAAACCGCTTGGATTCGAAGCATTGGCGACAATCACCGAGGCTTAACTCGACTTCAATTTGGCGGCAACTTTGCCGACGAGTTTGATAAGCTATCTCCCTCCCTAAGATTCTTTGCTGGTGGTGACAATAGCATTCGTGGTTATGGTTATGAGTCGATCTCTCCTCGAGATGAAAGTGGCGCACTAACGGGTGCCAAATTCATTGCAACCAGCTCGTTTGAATACCAATACCGCTTGGTTGGAAACTGGTGGGGCGCAGCATTCTACGACATTGGTGATGCATTTAATGACAAACCCGAATGGAAACACGGCACCGGCATCGGTGTTCGTTGGGCGTCACCTGTTGGTCCAGTGAGTTTAGATTTTGCTTGGGGTCTAGATGCAGAAAAAGGTGATGAGTTCCAGTTACACTTTAGTTTAGGGCCAGAATTATGATCAAAGTGATGGGCAAGTACATCAAGTGGACGTCGATCTCATTGACGTCTATTTTGCTGTTGTTGATAGCCTTGCTAGGTTTTGTTTTGTTCACCAATCCAGGGTTGAACACTGTGTTGTGGGGCGCTGAAAAAGCGTTGCCACAGCTTAAAGTGGAAAGCACTAAAGGGGCTCTGTTCCCGAGCTTTACGCTTAATAATGTTCAGTTTAAAGATGACAGCCTGCATATAGACACCAAAGTTCAAAAGTTGAACTTGGCGATTAATCCTCGCTGTCTGCTCGACCCTAAGTTGTGTGTCGATCGTTTAGCGATTCAAGGATTGGACTTCGCATTTACTGAACTGCCTCCGGCCTCTACAGAAGAAACAGAACCTACTCCGCCCGTAACATCGGTAAAAACACCGTTGCCAATCGTAATCAACCGTATCGCTTTGTCTGATATCAAGTTGAATATCTTAGGGCATGAAATTGAATGGAGCTTGTTCTCTACGGCTTTGAGTATGCAGGGCGAAAAGCTAACTGTATCGCCAACCTTATTCAATGATCTTAAGGTTAAACTCGCGGAGTCGACAGAAGAACCGCAAGCAGAAAAGGTTGAGCCAAAAGCTGCCGTTAAAACGGCTATCGAATTGCCGGAAGTCTGGATTCCTCTGCAGGTTGTGTTGGAGCGTTTTGACCTCAACCGTTTCACCTTAGAACAAGAAACACCAATCGTTGTTAACCACCTTGGGCTAGAAGCTCGCGCGGGCAAACACACGGTTGATGTTTCAACTCTCGAACTCGATATGCCACAAGCAAGCGCCAATCTAACCACGAAGGTTGAGCTCAAGGGCGGTTACCCGCTAGAACTTTCTTTGGATGCGTTGGTGAAAGAAACCGACCTTGTTGGGCAGAAGTTGTCTCTGAAAGCACAAGGCAGCGTGGCTAAGCTAAACCTAGACTCCCAATTTTCTGAGCTGATTGAGGCAAAGTTGTCTGGGGATATTCAACCCTTAGAACCGACTCTGCCATTTGACCTTCTTTTAGAGGGCGGACAAGCACAGTGGCCCCTTACCGGAAAAAGCGATTACCAAGCGACAATTGAGCAATTTAAAGCTGATGGCTCACTAGATGGTTTTAATGTTCTTCTTAAAGGTGAAGCCGATGGTAAGGAAATCCCTGAATTAGCCATCGATCTACAGGGTAAAGGCACGACGGAACAAATTGATCTCGAGCGTCTAAAGCTCAACACGCTAGGCGGTGAGCTTAACGGTGTCGTTAAAGCGAACTGGAAGAGTCTCGTTAACTGGCAAGCTGACGTGACACTCAAAGATATTCAACCGGGTCTGCAGTGGCCAGAAGCTGAGGGCAACATTAGTGGAAACATCGTCACCTCAGGTGAGTTGACGGAAGCGGGCGGCTGGGCGATTGAACTGCCTAAATTGGATATTGAAGGGATCTTGCGAGAATACCCTCTGGATATCGAAGGTCAGTTGTCAGCGTCGGATCGCAGCGCGAGCGGTGAACCAAAACTGAAAACCAGTGGTTTGAGCTTAGCTCACGGTGTTAACTCGATTAAGGCTCAGGGTGAGCTTGATAAGAAATGGGACATGGGTGTTGAGATTTACTTCCCTGAGCTTGTAAAAAGCGTCCCTGACTTGAAAGGTAAAGTGATTGGTAACATCCAGCTAAGCGGTCCAACGAAAGAGCCTGAAGTCGATCTCGCTCTAAATGTGGATAAGGTAGATTGGAATAGCGAAGCAACACTAGAATCCTTGTCGCTTAATGGCTCTGTGATTCCTCTGCCATTGCCTGAAGCTCAAGCTGATCTTGACTTAAAAGCTAAGAACTTAACCTATCAAGATCAAAGCGTAGAAAGCATTGCTCTCACGGTGAGTGGTGGTGAGAAGAAACACACAATGACACTTGATGTGATATCCGACATCGTGTCTACAAGCTTAGCTATTTCCGGAGAGTTGATTCAAAAGCCTTCTCTTATTTGGTATGGATCGTTAGACAGAGTCAAAATCACTACTCAGCAAGGTCCTTGGGTGTTAGATCAACCTGTCGCGATAAATGCGGATGTTGATAAACAGTTTGCCGATGTTCAAGCGCACTGTTGGAAACAATCGGGTTCGAGCGTGTGTTTGGATGAAGACGTTCGTGTCGGAAAATCGGGTGAGGCCAAAGTAGCCATCAATCAATTCGATTTCGAGCAGATTAAAGCCTTTGTGCCTAAAGAGACGCAATTACAGGGCTTAGTCAATGCGACTGCTCATGCAAAGTGGTCTGAACAAGATGAGCCTGAAGTCACGGTAAGCGTTGATATGCCGAAAGGTCAGGTTGTTCAACAAGTGGGTGAGCCAATCACACTGGGTTGGGAAAGCGTTGCATTGAATGCCCAACTGAAAGACAACAAACTGGATGCCGATTTTAAGTTGGATGTTTCCGACAATGGTGACCTGTCTGGCACGGTGTCGTTACCGGATATTCTTGCCGAAGACAAAATGGTCGATGCGGCAATTAAGCTGACCACGTTCCATCTTGATTTCTTACAACCAATTCTAGGTGAATACAGCTTATTGAAAGCCGACCTTGAGAGTGATCTTCAAGTTAAAGGCTCTCTGATGCACCCTCAAGTCTTTGGTCAATTCTCTGTTGATGGTATTCAAGTCAAAGGCGATGTTACGCCTGTTGATGTGAAAGATGGCCGCATCGACCTCGACTTTGATGGTTATAGTGCAAAACTGGATGCGAATGTCGAAACACCTGATGGTCACCTTGATATTGAAGGAACCGGAGATTGGCAAGATCTTAAAGCATGGCATTCGAACGTTAGAGTTTTCGCTGATGAGTTGATGGTTGATATCCCACCGATGGTTAAGGTGAAGGTCGTACCTGATATGACTATTGATGTCACACCAGATCTGGCGAAAATCACCGGTGATATTGCATTACCATGGGGACGAATTGTTGTTGAAGATTTACCACCGTCAGCGGTTGGCGTCTCTTCTGATCAGGTTATTTTGAATAAAGATCTAGAGCCAGAAAACGAAGATACGATTCCATTCAATGTGATGACGAATATTAATATCTCCATTGGTGATGACTTTAAACTGTCTGCCTTCGGTCTTGAAGGTGATTTGGTCGGTAAGCTCAACGTGGCTCAAAAAGACCAAGGTCCATTTATTACAGGTGAAGTGAACATCGTCGATGGTACTTATCAATCATTCGGGCAAGACCTCTTGATCGAAGAGGGTAAGATCCTAATGAATGGACCACCGGATCAGCCATACGTAGCCATCAACGCGATTCGTAATCCTGATAATACTCAGGATGACGTGACCGCTGGTATTCGAGTGACTGGCCCTGCGACAGAGCCTACCATCGAGATTTATTCTGACCCAGCGATGCCACAAGCGAACGCACTGTCTTATATTTTGCGTGGCCAAGATATCGACGGTGAGTCGAGCGGTTCGATGACAACGACTTTAATCGGTTTGAGTTTAGCGAAGAGTGGTAAGGTTGTTGGTGAAATCGGTGAAGCCTTTGGTGTAAAGGACTTGCAACTGGATACTGCAGGCTCTGGCGATGACTCTCAAGTGACGGTAAGTGGTTACATCCTGCCTGGCTTACAGGTGAAGTATGGTGTGGGTATCTTTAACTCGTTAGGTGAGTTTACCGTTCGTTATAGATTGATGCAGGATCTCTATGTTGAAGCTGTTTCTGGCCTAGACAGTGCTGTGGATCTTCTCTATCAATTTGAGTTCGAGTAGAGCCGTATGGGAGGGCATATGCAGCATCTTGTTTTTGTCTATGGAACCTTGAGGCAAGGTCAGTCCAATCACCATTATTTGCAGGGCTGCGATTTATTAGGGCAGTTTGATACACCTAAGGAATACGCACTTTTTGATTTAGGTGCCTATCCGGCGATGATTTTGGGAAAGAAAAGTGTCGCTGGTGAGGTCTATATCATTAACGACGAAATTTTAGAGTCGCTCGATCGGCTAGAAGATGTTCCTGTTGAGTATCGTCGTGAGCAAATAGAGACTATATTTGGATTAGCATGGGTATATTTGTATCAGCTTGATCTAACAGCTAATAAAGAAATACTTTCGGGTAACTGGTGTCAGCGGAACAATGATTCCTAACTAGTTAATCACCTTACGAGACAACAAAAAGCCAGCACTGAGGTGCTGGCTTTTTAATAGCGTTAGTTTGAGAATGAAATGAGAGGGTTACTCAGGGTTCAGCTCAAGAAACTCTTCTACTTTACGTACCATTTTTGTTGAACCAACGAAGAAAGGCACACGTTGGTGTAGCTCAGTTGGTTTGATATCCATGATACGCTGTGCACCGTCTGATGCAATACCGCCAGCTTGCTCCATAAGGAAAGCAATAGGGTTGCATTCATAAAGCAAACGCAATTTACCTTGAGGGTGGCTCTCTGTACTTGGGTATAAGTAGATGCCGCCTTTTAGCAAGTTACGGTGGAAATCAGACACAAGAGAACCAATGTAACGTGACGTGTAAGGGCGGTTATCGCTTGGCTCGCTTTCCTGACAGTATTTGATGTACTTCTTAACACCGGTTGGGAAGCGGATGTAGTTACCTTCGTTGATCGAGTAGATCTTGCCTTCGTCTGGAATCATCATGTTTTCATGAGATAGACAGAAAGTACCCAGAGATGGATCGTAGGTGAAACCATTTACGCCAGCACCAGTTGTGTATACAAGCATGGTTGAAGAACCGTAAATCACGTAACCCGCGGCTACTTGCTTGTGTCCGGGCTGTAAGAAATCTTCTTGTGTTGGTGGTGTACCGATCGGTGATACTCGACGGTAGATAGAGAAAATTGTACCAACCGATACATTTACATCGATGTTTGATGAGCCATCTAGTGGATCCATCAGTACAACGTATTTTGCGTTTTTGTTGAGCTCTTTATTGAAGGCGACAGCTTCGTCTTCTTCTTCACTTGCAACACCACAAACTTGGTCACGGGCTTCTAGAGCCGCTTTAAATTTGTCGTTCGCGTAAAGGTCTAGCTTTTGCTGCTCTTCACCTTGCACGTTGTCTGTACCAACAGCGCCAGTGATGTCGACTAGGCCAGCCTTGTTGATCTCACGGTTAACAATTTTTGCAGCAAGTCGAATAGACGACAAAAGGGATGATAGATCACCGCTTGCATGGGGGAAGTCACTCTGTTTCTCAACAATGAACTCACCAAGGGTGCGCATCTCAGACATGTTATTTCCTTAAACTTCTCTCAATATTAGGGGGGATTTGAGCACTGTAGATTCGGCCTCTTGAGTGGGCTTTATTCATCTAGACGCTTACCTAAATTCTAAAGGTTAGATCTTTTTAATGGTAATGAACTAAGCGACACAGATCTCACTTACTATGTCGACTCAATTTGTTTTGCATTGCCGCTCGCTTTTAATCGCCATTTAATGATAATGAGTGCAAGCCGTTTTAATTAGGCACTGTTTATTTAGCCAAGCGTTTGGAAGCAATTTATGCATATTCATATCTTAGGAATTTGTGGCACCTTCATGGGTGGTGCTGCGGTATTGGCTCGTCAATTAGGTCACAAGGTTACGGGTAGTGACGCGAATGTTTACCCACCAATGAGCACCTTGTTGGAATCACAAGGGATTGAAATTATTGAAGGGTTCGACCCTAGCCAATTAGAACCAAGGCCAGATCTCGTGGTTATCGGTAACGCAATGAGCCGCGGTAATCCGTGTGTTGAGTATGTGTTGGATAACAATCTTAGATACACCTCTGGTCCTCAGTGGTTGCAAGAGTTCTTACTGCATGACCGTTGGGTGTTAGCGGTATCGGGAACGCACGGTAAGACCACGACATCAAGCATGTTGGCTTGGATCTTGGAAGACTGTGGCTATGCACCGGGCTTCTTAGTTGGCGGAGTGTTGGGTAACTTTGGTATCTCTGCTCGCCTTGGTGAAAGCATGTTCTTCGTGGTAGAAGCCGACGAATACGACAGTGCTTTTTTCGATAAACGATCTAAGTTCGTTCATTACCACCCAAGAACCTTAGTGATGAATAACCTAGAGTTTGATCATGCGGACATCTTTGACGATATTGAAGCGATTAAGCGACAATTTCATCATTTGGTGCGTACTGTGCCAAGCAATGGTCGCATTTTCTCACCTAAGCAAGACAGCGCTATTGAAGATGTTCTAGCTCGCGGTTGCTGGAGTGAAACTGAATCGAGTGGCGAGCAAGGCGACTGGGATGCCAAGAAACTGGTCAAAGATGGCTCTCAATTTGAGGTTTACTTCCAAAATGAATGTGTTGGAACCGTAAATTGGGATTTAGTGGGCGACCACAACGTAAATAATGCTTTGATGGCGATTGCAGCTGCACGTCATGTGGGCGTGACACCTGACCTTGCTTGTGAATCACTAGCTACCTTTATTAATACTAAGCGCCGTTTGGAGTTTAAAGGCGAGGTGGCAGGTGTGTCTGTTTATGACGATTTTGCTCATCATCCAACGGCGATTGAACTTACGCTCGGGGGATTACGTAATAAGGTCGACACTAAGAAAATCATTGCCGTTTTAGAGCCTCGTTCTGCCACCATGAAACGTGGTGTGCACAAAGAAATACTGGCTGATTCGTTGAAGCAGGCGGATTCTACCTACTTATTCCAACCGGATAACATTGATTGGTCAGTTCAAGATGTTGCAGACGCTTGTCACCAACCGGCACACGTGAGTGATGACATGGATGCATTCGTTGCTAAAATTGTCTCAGAGGCACAAGCTGGCGACCAAATTTTGGTAATGAGTAATGGTGGCTTTGGTGGCATTCATCAAAAACTGTTGGATGGATTGGCACTCAAAGGCTAACGGCATCCACGACCTTATAATTTGAAGTAATTGAGAACATGACAAAACACGATAAAGCGATAACCCTTGCTTTCACTGGCGCATCTGGTGCGCCTTATGGCCTGCGTTTACTTGAATGCCTTTTGGCAGCCGATTATCAGGTCTACTTGCTGATTTCATCGGCAGCGCGAGTGGTATTGGCGACCGAGCATGAACTTAAGTTACCTGCTGGGCCAGATGCGGCGAAACAAGCTTTGGTTAAACATCTTGGCTGCGACCCTGAAAAGCTGGTGGTGTGTGGCAAAGATGATTGGTTCTCGCCGGTTGCCTCTGGTTCAGCAGCACCTAAACAGATGGTCGTTTGTCCATGTTCAGCGGGAAGCTTGGCTTCGATTGCTCATGGTCTATCAGATAACCTGATTGAGCGAGCAGCAGACGTAGTCATGAAAGAGCGAGGCCAATTGTTGTTGGTGGTTCGCGAGACGCCATTTTCGACGCTTCATCTCGAGAACATGCACAAACTTTCGACCATGGGCGTAACGATCATGCCTGCAGCTCCGGGTTTTTATCATCAACCCAAGTCAATTGAAGATCTGGTCGACTTTATGGTGGCGCGTATTCTAGATCACCTTGGTATCGAACAAGGTTTAGTGCCACGTTGGGGTTACGATCAACGTAATTGATCCAAACTTGATAGCTTATTGTTAAAAATCAAATTACAATTCTGAACACTCATCGGGGAGCGAACCATTCAAATAATGAATGCGAGCTGAGATCAAGCAGGTGCTTGGGACCCGTAAACCTGAACCAGATAATGCTGGCGTAGGAATTGAGTTAGGAACAACCTCTACCGTTCTCCTCCCTCAAACCTGTGCCGCTCAGACCATGGAGAGCGTCCAGTGAAATTCACATTAACTACCCTTGCTGTTACTACAGCTATTTCTTTTTCTGCCTTTGCTGCAGACAACACTTTGACTGTATACACCTATGACTCTTTTGCTGCGGATTGGGGCCCTCGTCCTGCCGTTGAAAAAGCATTCGAAGAGAAGTGTGGTTGTGATGTGAACTTTGTCGCGCTTGAAGATGGCGTGTCTATTCTTAACCGCTTGCGTCTCGAAGGCGGCAACAGCAAAGCTGACATCGTATTAGGCCTAGACAACAACCTGATGGCTGAAGCGAAAGCGACGGGCTTATTGGCTGAGCATAATGTTGATACGTCATCGGTAACGCTTCCTAATGGTTGGAACGACAGCACTTTTGTACCCTATGACTTTGGCTACTTTGCTTTTGTTTACAATAAAGAGAAACTGGAAAACCCGCCGAAGAGCTTGAAAGAACTGGTTGAGCAGCGTGATGATCTTAAGGTCATCTACCAAGATCCACGTACATCAACACCAGGCCAAGGCATGATGCTTTGGATGAAATCAGTATACGGTGATGAAGCGACAGCAGCATGGAAGAATCTTGCTCAGAAAACAGTGACTGTAACCAAAGGCTGGTCTGAAGCTTACTCTATGTTCCTAGAAGGCGAGTCGGATTTAGTGTTGTCTTATACAACGTCTCCGGCTTACCACATTATTGCTGAAAGCGATTCTAAGTATGCAGCAGCAAGCTTCGAAGAAGGGCATTACACTCAAGTGGAAGTGGCCGCTAAGGTTAAAGGCAGCAAGAACGAAAAGCTTGCTGATGAGTTTATGGCGTTTATCCTAAGTGATGAATTCCAATCGGCGATGCCAACAGGCAACTGGATGTACCCAGTGACCGATATTGAGCTTCCAAAAGGGTTCGAGCAACTTACGGTTCCTCAGCAAGCGTTAAGCTTTACGCCCGAAGAAATTGCAGCTAAGCGTAAGCCATGGATTCGTGAATGGCAGAGTGCACTTACTTTTTAATTTGCTTTTAAAAAATTAGCTTTCTAACTTTCTGTATTTAAAGGTTTGTTCGATGTTAACTGAGCGAACCATTTACGGTAAAAATCAATCTATGATAAAGAAAACACCTAAGGTTGGGATTTGGGTAGCGATACTCATTACCGCCTTCGTGGTTTCAGCAGTTGGGGCATTGCTTAGCAATGCCCCTTCTCTTGATATCAGCCAAGTATGGTCCGATCCCTACTATTGGCATGTAACGAAATTCAGTTTTTATCAGGCGACACTCTCAACGGTGCTGAGTGTTGGCTTTGCTATACCTATTGCTCATGCGCTGTGTCGTAGACAATTTTTTGGACGCGCTTTGTTGTTAAGGCTGTTCGCGTCGACCTTAGTCCTGCCAGTGTTAGTGGGTGTATTTGGCTTACTTGCGATCTATGGCAATAGTGGTTGGTTAGCTAAGTTTTTGGCGAACTTCGATATTGAATTGCCATTTTCCATATACGGATTGAATGGTATTTTGCTGGCGCACGTTTTCTTCAACTTGCCTTATGCCAGTCGCTTACTTCTGCAAGCGTTAGATACCGTGCCTGCCGAGCAACACAAGCTTTGTGCTCACTTGGGTATGAGTCATTGGAACAAATTCAGATGGGTTGAATGGCCTCGCTTAAGACAGCAATTACCACATGTGTGTGGCTTAGTCTTCATGTTGTGTTTTACCAGCTTTGCTACCGTGATGGCGCTAGGCGGTGGACCTAAATCAACCACTATCGAGCTCGCTATTTATCAGGCGATTAAATTCGACTTTGACCTTCAAGCTGGTGCCTTGCTCGCGATATGGCAAATGCTGCTGTGTGGTGTGCTAGCGGTGAGCATTCAACGCCTATCGAAGCCTATTTCAGTGACGGCCAGTCAGTTGTCTGAAGAGAAATATTTGGTTAAGGACAGCTGGTGGTCAAAAGCTTGGGATAGCTTTTGGATCATCATAGTCTCAATGCTGGTATTGCCGCCATTAGCTATGGTTATCGTCAGTGGAATTAACTCGCAGGCATTAACCGTACTCAGCAGCGAGCCGTTTTGGGCGGCGTTAATGACCTCGGTTAAAGTCGCGTCATTAGCAAGTGTTATCGCAGTTGGTATTGGTATCGCCATACTACTGACTAGCCGAGCATGGCGTTTACAGAACAAGAATTTTCGAGCCGATAAAATCGAGCTGATTGGCACTATTATCTTGGTGACTCCGGGGCTGGTGATCAGTACGGGTATCTTCTTATTACTGCGTTCATTCACCGATGTATTCAGTTTAGCTTTCTTTATCGTGATTGCCGTCAACAGCTTAATGGCGCTGCCTTACGTAATTAAAACCCTAGCTCAACCTATGCTGCATTTGTCTCAGCAGTACCAGTATGTGTGTGCAAGCTTGGGTATGACAGGTTTCACGCGTTTTAGGTTAGTGGAGTGGCGAGCATTGCGTAAGCCGATGGCGCAAGCCTTCTCGATTAGCTTTATGTTGGCGATGGGTGACTTAAGCGCGATTGCTTTGTTTGGTAGCCAAGATTTTAGAACTCTGCCTTTGTACCTATTCCAATTGTTAGGCAGCTATCAAATGGAAGCGGCGGCGGTAGTTTCTGTGAGCTTACTGTTACTGAGTGTCGGCAGTTTTAGCTTAATAGAATTCTTATTTACTCGAAGATCTAAGCTCGATGCTAAAGAATTAAGGAACCGATGATGTTAGTGATGAAAGATGTGGATTACCATTATCACAGAGAGTTGTTTAGCTTTGATTTTCAAGCTGAGCAGGGCGATATTGTTGCGCTTATGGGGCCGAGTGGTGCGGGTAAGTCTACACTGTTGGCGCTAGTTGCTGGTTTCATCGAGCCTACATCGGGTGAGATATCAGTGGCTGGGCAGTCGCTTATTGGTAAAGAAGCACATCAGCGTCCGTTGGCGATGTTGTTTCAAGAGCACAACCTGTTTGCCCATCTCACGGTACGTGAAAATATTGGTTTAGGTCTGCACCCGGGATTAAAGCTTACGGCAACCCAAAAGCTCAAAGTTGAGCAAGCAGCCGCACAAGTAGGTGTTGCAGAGTATTTGGATAGATTGCCTGAGCACTTATCCGGTGGTCAACGCCAGCGTGTCGCGTTAGCGCGTTGTTTTGTCCAACCTCATGATATTTGGCTGCTTGATGAACCTTTCTCTGCGCTTGACCCTTTGCTGCGTGAAGAGATGCTTAGCTTAGTGAAGCGATTAGCGGCAGAGCGAAATATTACGGTCTTGATGGTGACTCACCATTTAGGTGACGCACGCAGTATCGCGAATAAGTTTGTGTTTGTGGCGCTAGGTAAGGTGTTGGTTGAAGACTCGATAGAGGCACTGACGGCGGATCATCCACAGACAGAATTAAGCTCATTTGTTAAAGCGGGTGAGTGACGACTCATCACTCCTGTGAGTATTTATTGATATCGAGTGCGTCAAAAACAAAAAGACCTAGCATGTGCTAGGTCTTTTATTCACTCTATGAGTAAAGCGAGATAACGATTAGTCTTCTAGCTTTAGCTCTTTTAAGATTTGGAAGATCTCACGAGAAGACTTTGCAGGCTTGTTCGCTGATTTCTCTTTGTTAGCTTGGCGAGCTAGCTGACGAAGACGCTGACGGTCTGCTTCAGGGTACATTTCCATTACTTCTGAAATAGCCGCATCACCTTCAGCAACAACACGATCACGCAGTTGCTCAAGCTTATGTAGTTCAGCTGTTGCTTGTGAGTGCTTGTTACGTACTTTATCCAAAGCCGCTTGAATTGGCTCAGGATCGACATTACGCATTACTTTACCAATGTATTGAAGTTGACGACGCTTCGCTTCATTTTTAAAGCGTTGTGCATCTTTAATCGCTTGTGCCAAATCTTCAGACAGCGGAAATTTATCTAATACAGAAGGCTTTAGACCAACAAGCTCTTCTCCCAGCTTTTGCAGGGCATCCATGTCCGTTTTCATTTCTGTCTTACTTACCCAGATGATTTCTTCTTCTGGTTCCCATGGGGCTTTTTGGTTTTTGCGAGCCATCTTTTCTGCCTATGTCACTATCTCAAACGAATATATTGCCTATTTTAGCAAGAATCTTGGGGAGAAAGCGAAATTCTTGTTATCCTACGTAATATTGACCTAAAAAATTAGAATAGATATGGATGTAAAACAGCAAGTCGCCCAGCAAAGAGTTGAGCTAGAAGCCGCAGTAGCTAAAGCGTTGGATATGGCATCAGTGAGTGCAGACGCAGCTGAGGTCGCTATTACTAAGTCAACGGGTTTAAGTGTTTCAACACGTATGTGTGAAGTGGAAAACGTTGAATTTAATAGTGATGGTGCGCTAGGTATTACTGTTTATCGCGGCCAGAAAAAAGGCAGCGCATCTACATCTGATCTGAGTGAAAAGGCGATTGCTCAAACCGTCGCGGCCGCACTTGATATCGCTCAGTACACTTCTGAAGACCCATTTGCCGGTCCTGCGGCAAAAGAATACATGGTAAAAGAAATTCCCGATTTGGATCTTTTTCACCCTGATGAACCAAACCCTGACTATGCCGCTGAGATTGCGATTGCTGCTGAGAAGCAAGCGTTAGCTTATAGCGATAAGATCAAACAGAGTGATGGCGCAAGCTACGACAGCCACTATGGCGTTAAGGTTTATGGTAACAGCCATGGCTTACTAGCAAGCTATGCTTCTAGTCGTCATAGCACGAGCTGCTGTGTAATTGGACAAGGCGCTAACGGTGAGATGGAGCGTGACTACAGCTACACCGTTGCACGTCACCGTGACGAGCTGTGGACGCCTGAGCGTGTAGGTCAAGAAGCTGCAGAAAAGACCATTAGCCGCTTGGATGCGAAAAAGCTACCAACAGGCCAGTACCCAATTATGTTCGCTAATGATGTGGCAACTGGCTTGATTGGTCACCTTGTTATGGCGATCAGTGGCGGTAACCTTTACCGCAAGTCGTCATTCCTATTGGATCATCTCGGTCAGAAAATCCTACCTGACTGGTTTAACATTTCTGAGCGACCACATATCTTGCGTGGTTTGGCTTCAAGCCCATTCGATAGCGAAGGTGTGTTCACTCAAGATCGTGAAATCATCACTGACGGTGTGCTAGCAACTTACCTACTAACGAGCTATGCCGCACGTAAGATGGATATGACGCCAACCGGTCATGCTGGTGGTATTCATAACTGGTTCGTTAAATCGACCGGTCAAAACTTTGAGCAGATGCTAAAAGAGTTGGGTACTGGCTTCCTAGTCACTGAAGTGATGGGCCAAGGCGTAAACACCGTAACGGGTGATTATTCACGTGGCGCTGCAGGTTTCTGGGTTGAAAACGGAGAGATCCAATACCCAGTATCAGAAGTAACAATCGCAGGTAACCTAAAAGACATGTTTACTCAGATTGTTGCTGTGGGTAACGACGTAGAAACACGTTCGCAAATTCAAACGGGTTCTATCCTGCTTGAGTCGATGAAAGTCGCGGGTGAGTAATTCAATTAAAGCGAATCTGATGAATTAAAAAAGGGAGCCGTGGCTCCCTTTTTGTTTTCTGTATTTCGCCAAAAATTGGCTAACTGCTTATGCTAACTAGATCAGTATGGTCGCTAAGCCTAGGAACACCGATAGGCCAATAACATCGGTTACTGTGGTCAGTGCCATACCGCCAGCAAGGGCTGGATCGATATTCATCTTCTTCAACATCACTGGGATAGTTACACCAGCAATACCTGCGACAATCAAGTTGGTCATCATCGCCGCTGAGATGATGCCTCCCAGTATCCAGTTACCTTTCCAAGCTACAACGATACCACCAATGATAACGGCCCATAGAACGCCGTTTAGGAAGCCGATGGCTGCCTCTTTGAGTAGCAGTTCGCGTTTGTTACTGTCACCGATATGACCGAGTGCCAAACCACGAATCACCAGAGCAACGGTTTGGTTACCCGCAACACCCCCCATCGAAGGCACGATAGTCATCAGAACCGCAATCGCTGCCATTTGATCGAGCGTTGCTTCAAACATGTTTGATACAGATGCTGCCGCCAGTGCTGCGAGTACGTTAGCACCAAGCCACACACTACGACGACGAGCCGATTTGACGACCGGTGCGAAGGTATCTTCGTCATCGTCCATACCCGCCATACTCATCATTGAGTGTTCGGCATCTTCACGGATAACATCAACCACGTCATCGATGGTGATACGACCAACAAGGTGCTGGTTACTATCGATGACAGGCGCAGAAACCCAGTTACGACGTTCAAACAGGCTCGCGATATCTGACGCACTGGTTTCTACCGCGATCGCTTCGTCGGCATCATCCATCACTTCTGAAACAGGGACATCAGGTTGAGTCGTTACTAGCGTGGTAAGTGATAGGTTACCGATAAGACGTTCTTCTTCATCAATAACATACAGAGCATCAGTTGCATCTGGCAGTTCGCCACGCATACGCATGTAGCGCAATACAACGTCGACATCGACATCACCACGAATCGTGATTACGTCGGTATTCATGATCGCACCCGCTGAATCTTCAGGGTACGACAGGGCGGTTTCAACTAACGCACGATCGACGGAGTCCATTTGAGAAAGGACTTCGCGAGAAACATCGTCGGGTAGGCTTCGAAGTACGTACGCGACGTCATCGGTTTCCATACCTTCGGTTGCTTCTGCCAAGGTCTCAGGTGCCATTTTCGACACAAGAGCATCTTTGACGTCTTCGTTTAGTTCATCAAGAATTTCACCGTAGTCTTCAGGATCGGTGAGTTGCCAGAGTACGTCACGACTTTTGCGAGGGGAGGCTTCTAAAAGGTGTGCAATATCTTCAGGCTCCATGTCCTGAAGTTGTCGGCGTACGTGAACAAATCGGCCGTTTTCTAGGGCTTCGCTGACTTCTTGGAGGGTTTGGTGAGCTTGGTCGAATTCTAATTGCTCTGCCATATTTTCCTCCTATCTCATTATTCTAACAATGGTTGGAATAGTAACTTAATTCTGGGGCTTATTTAAATCATAAACTTAGATAGAACTAAGATTTAATATTGGTTGGTTCGTTGTTTGAGTCTTAAGCGTTGTGAGTGAAGCGTTTTCGCTACTCACCCTCATCAAACTTGTCTTCAATGAGATGACAGACGGCATCCAGTGCTTGCTGTGAATCGGTACCTGCAGCTTGAATCGTAATATGTTGCCCTTGCGCTGATTCCAGCATAAGTAACCCCATTACGCTGTCTGCTGTTGCTGTTTTATCTTCTTCGCTATGGATAGTGATGGTTGCATCAAAGCTTTGTGCAAGCTCAACCAACTTTACGGCTGCTCTAGCGTGAAGACCCAAGCGATTTTGGATCAGTACAGTTCGAGTTAATTCCATGGTTAGCCCTGTTGGTGCTTCTCTAGGGAGGCGTGTCTGATTTGAACTTGATGGCCAAGTTGCTCAAAGTACTCACCAATTTTCTGGGTTAGATAAACCGAGCGGTGTTTGCCGCCAGTACAGCCAATCGCGACCGTTAGGTAACTGCGATTGTTCTTCTCTAACATTGGTAACCACTGTTCAACAAAGCCTTGGATCTGTTGCTTGAGTTCCAGAACTTCTGAGTGTTCTTCTAGAAAGGAGTGAATTGGTGCATCTAGCCCGGTTAGTGGTCGTAGTGCAGGTTCCCAGTGAGGGTTCGGCAAAAAGCGAACATCAAACACGTAGTCGGCATCACTTGGCAAGCCATACTTAAAACCGAAAGATTGAAAGACGATGATCAGCTCTTGCTTCTCTTTGCCTTCAACTTTAAATCGAACCTTTTCACTCAATTCGTAGAGGTTGCAGTCACTGCTGTCGATCACAATGCTGGCGTGCTCTGCGAGAGGTGTCAGAAGTGTCTTCTCTAAATCAATCGCTTGCTCAAGAGAGAGCTTTTCTTGGCCAATTGATAAAGGGTGGATTCTGCGGGTTTCGCTGTAGCGCTTAAGGAGTGTCTGCTTGCTGGCATCGAGGAACAATACATCAACATCGATGTTTGTAGCTGACTCGAGTTGCTCGAGCGTGTCGGTGACTAACTGAGGCTCTTTCGGTAGGTTACGTATATCAATACTTACCGCAACGTTTTGGTTGCTTTCGCGTACCGATTCGACAAAGTTGTTGAGCAGGTTTACTGGTAGATTATCGACACAGTAATACCCCAAGTCTTCTAGGACTCGTAACGCAACACTTTTACCGGCCCCTGATTGGCCACTAACCACGATTAATCGCATGTTATTGCTCGCAAGTTGGCACTTGAATCATGATGTCGTAAAGCTCTTGATCGCTCTGAGCATTACGCAGCTGTTTAAGAGTCTGCTTGTCGTTTAGTCGTTCTGCCATACAAGAAAGGGTTTTTAGATGCTCTTTGCATTGTTCGCTAGGAACAAGCAGGGCAAATAGTAGGTCGACAGGACGATTATCAATCGCATCAAATTCGATAGGATCTTGGCATTGCAGTAATACAGCTATCGCTTTATCACTGACATTCATACGAGCATGGGGAATCGCGATACCATTACCAATACCGGTACTGCCCATCTTCTCACGGCTCAACATACACTCAAATAGCTCTGTTGAATCTTGACCGCAGCTCTCAGCTGCTATCTGGCTGATGAGCTCAAGGGCTCTTTTTTTGCTTGTGCATTGGACTGCACTTTTGGTGCAGTCCAATGAAAGTACTTCGCTTAATTGCATGTTAGTGACTACTTAGCTTTTCTTTGTGCTTGTTGAGTTGGCGGACGAGTTTATCAACCAATGAATCAATCGCGGCATACATGCTTTCATCTGTTGCTGTCGCATGGATTTCCCCCTGATTTATATGCAGGGTAGCTTCTGCGATTTGATTGATTTTCTCAACTTTTAAAACAACCTGAACGCTATTGATATGATCAAAGAAGCGCTCAAGTTTGTCGAATTTGGTGTGAACATAGTCTTGCATTGAATCGGTAAGATCAACGTGATGGCCTTGAATATTGATTTGCATAGACTTTCCTTTTCAGTTGGTTGCCTGATCATAGTTGCTAAGTAACTAGCGACTAAATGAGCTTATAGCAGGCGTTTACGCTGACTCGATGGGGCAATGCCCAGAGACTCACGGTATTTCGCTATGGTACGTCTAGCTACCTGAATTCCTTGGTCAGCCAGTAAAGCAGCAATCTTACTATCACTTAGAGGCTTCGCGGTATTTTCCGCTGCGACAAGCTTCTTGATGAGTGCGCGAATTGCTGTAGATGAACATTCACCGCCATTGTCAGTGCTGACATGGCTTGAGAAAAAGTATTTGAGCTCGAAGATGCCACGTGGCGTATGCATGAATTTTTGAGTCGTCACACGAGAGATCGTGGATTCGTGCATATCAACAGCTAACGCAACATCATTAAGAACCATTGGCTTCATCGCTTCTTCGCCATGTTCGAAGAAATCACGCTGATGTTCAACAATACATCGCGCAACTTTGAGTAGCGTCTCATTTCGGCTCTCTAGGCTTTTAATTAACCACTTTGCTTCTTGCAAATTTGAGCGGATGTATTGATTGTCGGCGCTGTTGCCTTTACTGCCCAGATCAGCGTACTGCTGATTCACTTTCAACTTAGGCACGCTATCAGGGTTAATGGTCACTAACCATTTGCCAAGGTCTTTGAAGACAGATACATCTGGAACCACATACTCAGTTTCATCCGGAGTAATCTTACTGCCAGGACGAGGGTCCAGCTGTTGAATCAGTTGCAAAACTTCACGTAGTTCTGCTTCTTTCAACTTGGTCTCTTTGATAACCAGTTTGTAATCGCGATTGCCGAGTTGGTCGATATGGCTAGTAAGTACTAACTTAGCTTCGTTAAGCCAAGGCGTATCTTGGGGAAAGGTTGCCAGTTGCAGTAACAAGCAATCTTGCAGGTTGACTGAACCGACACCTAGCGGATCAAACTGCTGAATTCGTTTACGTACCGCTTCAATTTCATCAAGCTCGATCTCTTCATTGTCGAAGTTTTCAAGGATGTCTTCACAAGTTACAGTGAGGTAGCCGTAGTCGTCGATGGCATCGATTAATGCAAAAGCGATGCTTCGGTCGGTGTCAGTGAATGGCGTTAAGTCGAGTTGCCAAAGTAGGTAATCGTGCAGGCTTTGAGTGGTTTCGCCTTGATAAACCGGCATGTCGTCATCAATCGCAATACCCGTGTTACCGGTGTTCGCGCTGTAGACGTCTTCCCAAGTTGTGTCGATTTCTAGTTCGTTGCCAATCTCTGATTTTTCGATTAAGTCTGAGCTATCAGGTAAGTCTTGCTCTGTGGCTTCAACAGTTTCTTTTTCGTCACTGCTAGGTTTTTCTTCCGATGTTGGCGTATCTTCATTGCCTTCTTCGACATCGAGTAGTGGGTTAGATTCAAGTGCTTCTTGAATCTCTTGCTGCAAATCTAAAGTAGACAATTGCAACAAACGAATCGCTTGCTGCAATTGAGGAGTCATTGCTAACTGTTGGCCTAGCTTAAGTTGTAATGAGGGTTTCATTCAGTGTGACTTACCTAGTTATTATTCTTAGAACTCTCGATACTCTCTATATAATCATAGACGGAATTGTTCGCCTAGATAAACTTGTTTAACTTGTTCGTTATTGAGAACATCTTCAGGAGTACCCTCAGCGATCAGGTGTCCTTGGCTTACGATGTAAGCTTTTTCACACACGTCTAATGTTTCACGAACGTTGTGGTCGGTAATCAAAACGCCCAAGCCGCGATCACGCAGGTGAACAATGATTTTTTTGATATCGATTACTGAGATCGGGTCAACACCGGCGAATGGTTCATCCAATAGAATGAACTGCGGGTTTGCTGCTAGTGCACGAGCAATCTCTACACGACGACGCTCACCACCCGACAGAGCCATACCATTGCTGGTGCGGATATGTTGGATGTGGAACTCTTCTAGCAGGTCTTCCAGCTTATCTTGGCGTTGTTCGTTGGTCATTTCATCACGGGTTTGTAAAACCGCCATGATGTTGTTCTCTACGGACAACTTACGGAAAATCGATGCTTCTTGAGGCAGGTAACCGATACCAAGACGAGAGCGGCTGTGCATTGGTAAGATACTGATGTCACGGTCGTCAATGCTGATAGTTCCTTCATCACGCGCAACCAGGCCAACTATCATATAGAAAGAGGTCGTTTTCCCCGCACCGTTAGGGCCAAGCAGACCAACGATCTGGCCTGACTCTACCTGCAAGCTTACATCGGTAACAACTTTGCGCTTGCTGTAGGTTTTCGCTAGGTTTTTTGCTTTAAGAACAGCCATCGTTACTTATTCACTTCCGTTGGTTGTAAAACCGTTGACACTCGTTTGTTTTCATCACTGTCAGCGACTAATTTTTGAGAGCCGATCTGGTAGGTGATCTTAGAGCCACGAATGATGCTGCCATCTTGAGATAGCATTGCATTCTTAGTCATGATCAATTTGTCGGCAACAAGCTGGTAATGTAAGTCATCAGCTTCACCGTAGAGTGTCTTCCCGTCGTCAGTCAGTTGAGAGAAGGTCGCTGGCTTACCGAAGCCTTGAATTTCTTCAATCTCACCGTTTACGGCGTTGCGGGTAACAATAACCTTATCGGCATTGATATTGATGCTGCCTTGTTTAAGGTTCACATCACCAAGGAAAGTCACTTGGTTACTTTTCATATCCAATTGCTGGCTGTCTGAGTCAATGTAGACAGGTTGCTCACTATCCGAAGACAGAGCATAGACATTAGGTGCCGCAAGGGTCAAAGCGAATAAACTAAGGTGTAAGAGTTTCATATCTACCTTGAACAGAATTAAAGAGGATTGCATTGTTGGTACCGAAGTTACCTTTCATTGCTTGTCCCTCAGTTTCAAAAAATGTACCGATCATATGGACCGGAGTCTCTGAATAAAAATCTCGGCTAGGCAGCTCAACAACCATTTTATCTGTGGTCATTGTATCGAAGCTGGCTTCTGGCAACAGGTTCTTTGCCACGACGTTGTCATAAAACGTGACAACTTGATTCTCATCCATAATCGCGCGATCAGCGGTGACTTGCCATTCAATCGTGTGCCCTTCACGGAATACCGAAAGAACTGGGTTTTGAAAGTGCGTATCGCCAACTACTGAGTAGTGTTCTAAATACGTCGATTCAACCTGATAGCTGCGAATACCGCTTTCGTCGTAGCTAATGTTGTTCAGGCTTTTGCCACTAAACGCGGGCAGCTCCAAATTTGGAGCCACTTGTATCGTTGATGTTTGCTCTTTGTCGTACAAGTAATAGGTCGACCAAGAGGCAATAAATATGAGTATTAAATAGATAATACGAGTAAAACTCATATGCTTAAACCTTTATGCACGTCGAGTTCATTTCTTGCTTGTAAAATAAGGTCACAGACTTCACGTACCGCGCCATGACCACCGTTAATGGTTGTCACGTAGTTTGCACGCTTTGCAAGTAGCGGGTGCCCATCTGCCACACAGACCTTCAAGCCAACTTTTTCCATTACAGGCCAGTCAATCAGATCGTCTCCGATGTAACCTGTATTTTCAGGGTTTACAGAAAGCTTATCGCAAATATCTTGGTATGCCTTAACTTTATCGTCTTGACCTTGATAAATCAGCTTAATGCCTAGAGCGGTCATACGATTCTCAACAATTTGAGATTTGCGACCCGTGATGATCGCGATTTCAATGCCTGCGTTCATCAGTGATTTGATACCGTAACCGTCACGAGTGTGGAAGGTTTTCAGCTCTTCACCGTTGTTGCCCATGTAGATGCGACCATCAGAGAAGACACCATCGACATCGCAAATCAGCAGTTTGATCTCTTTTGCAATTGCAAATACATCTGAATTAACAGTGCCGTATAGAGTTTCGACTGTCTGTGTCATTACATTACTCCTGCTTTCAGTAAGTCATGCATGTTTAACGCTCCGACTAATTTACCTTCTTGGCATAACATCAGGCCATTGATGCTCTTCGCTTGCATCAAGTTTAAGCCCTCAACCGCGAGCATGTTTGGCTCGGCTACCGTCGGGTTTAGCGTCATCACATCACCGATCTGCGTGTTATGGATATCAACGCGTTTGTCTAAGATACGGCGTAAATCACCATCGGTAAAAATACCGGCCATTTGGCCATCTTCACCAACGATTGCTGTCATGCCTAAGCCTTTCTGAGATATCTCTAGTAGAGCGTCTCTTACTAGTGCGTCGGGTGCTACAACAGGAAGTGAATCGCCTGTGTGCATGATGTCGTCGAGCTTCAACAGCAGCTGACGACCTAAAGCGCCACCAGGATGAGACAGGGCAAAGTCTTGAGCGGTGAAGCCTCGAGCCTGCAAAAGTGCAACGGCTAATGCATCACCCATTACTAAGGTAGCTGTTGTGCTGGTTGTTGGTGCTAAGCCCAGCGGACAAGCTTCTTCCGGTACTGAAATTTGTAAATGGATATCAGACAGGGTTGCCATGTTTGATGCTGGCTTGCCTGTCATGCTGATGATCTTGATGCTCAGACGCTTTAACACAGGAAATAGGCTGAGGATTTCTCCCGATTCGCCGGAGTTGGATATTGCAATCACAATATCACCAGGTTCGATCATGCCTAAGTCGCCATGCGCCGCTTCGCCTGGGTGAACAAAGAAAGCCGATGTCCCGGTACTTGCCAATGTTGCTGCGATTTTGTTGCCAATGTGGCCTGATTTACCCATGCCCATCACAACGACTTTGCCTTTGTTGTTCAGGATAAGGTCGCAAGCTTTACAAAAATCATCATTAAAATATTGGTCTAATTGAGTGAGACCTGCAACTTCGGTTTCCAAAACTTGTTTTGCAACGCTGCGGTAATCAAATGGCTGAGACATCAAATACTCCAAGTACGGGAAGTTAAATCAACAATTAAGCCGACATGTTCATTAATAGGTAACTTTGGTAGGCCACGAACGTCACAATTAACACGCCGCCTTCAATACGATTCACACTACGAGATTTTCCTAGTGCCATCACAACAAGTAGTAGCGATACGCCTAGCATTACCCAGAAGTCACGACCCATAGCGAACTCGCTCAAGATCGAAGGGTTTAGGATGCCCGGGATACCCATAACAGCAAGGATGTTGAATACGTTTGAACCAATGATATTACCTACAGCCATATCATCTTCACCCTTCATAACGCCGGCTAGTGATGCTGCAAGTTCAGGAAGGCTAGTACCAACAGCAATGATGGTTAAACCAATGACAAGGTCGCTCATGCCGAAGAACTTCGCGATGATCACAGCGTTATCTACCAGCATATCAGCAGCTAAAGGTAGGACGATTAGACCAATCACGACCCACATTGCAGCCTTAGGGTTACTTACGCCTTCAGGGATCTCTGATTCTTGCTCATCAAGGAAAGCATCGCCGTTCTTTTTCTCGCTGCGGCTGATTTGCAACATAGCAAACAAAAACGCGGCAAAAAGAACAAACAACAACACGCCTTCATAGAAGCCTAAATGGTTATCCCACAATAGGGCGCCCGCTAGCAGAGTGACACCGATCATTAATGGTAGTTCACGACGAATCACGCCTGAGCTAATCGATAACGGCTTGATAAGGGCTGTAATACCTAAAATCAGCGCGATGTTGGCGATGTTAGAGCCCAGTACGTTGCCTACAGCTGTATCTGTTTTGCCATCAAGGGCTGCTGTCGCAGAAACCATCATTTCAGGAGCCGAAGACCCCATTGCTAAGATCGTCATACCGATAACTAGTGGTGAAATACCGAAGTTGCGAGCAAGAGCAGCGGCACCGTAAACCAGCTTATCTGCACTCCACACCAAAAAACCTAGACCGATAATAAGAAACGCAATCGCTTCAAGCATGATGATTCCTAAAAAATTAATAAAAACGGAGAATTAACCGCTAATTTTGACCTGTTGCTAGATAAAAGGGAAGTCACTCGGCAAATTAATTACCAGTTAGCAGGCAAGAAAGAGAGATCAATAGATAATTTCCTAATGCTTTCAAATCCCTGCATAGATTCCTGTTTAATATGAATTAATTGAACAGTGCTTTTAATTCTAAAGTAGACTCATTATTATTGCAGCCATAATTGGCGTTTTTTAAAGCAAGGAAACAACAAAAATATGTTGAACACTGAGCTTGTGAAAGTTAAGAACCTCAGCTTCTCACGCGGTGACCGCGTTATCTTTGATGACATCAGTTTAGAGGTGCCTCAAGGCAAGATAACCGCCATCATGGGGCCGTCTGGGATCGGCAAAACGACTTTACTGCGTTTGATCGGTGGGCAACTGCCGCCAGATGAAGGCGAAGTTTGGTTTGATGGTGACAATATCCCTGCATTATCACGCCGAAAGCTGTATCAAGCACGTAAGAAAATGAGCATGCTATTCCAATCGGGTGCGCTTTTTACGGATCTCAATGTCTTTGATAATGTGGCGTTTCCGCTGCGAGAGCACACTGAACTTAATGAAAAATTCATTCGTACCATCGTATTACTTAAGCTTGAAGCGGTAGGATTACGTGGTGCTGCGCAATTGATGCCGAGTGAGTTGTCTGGCGGAATGGCTAGGCGTGCCGCACTGGCGCGCGCAATCGCACTGGATCCAGAACTTATCATGTACGATGAGCCGTTTGTTGGCCAAGATCCCATCACCATGGGCGTATTGGTTGAATTGATACGAAATCTCAATCAAGCCTTGGGCTTAACCTCGATTGTTGTTTCTCACGATGTGCCAGAGGTGATGAGTATTGCTGATTGGGTTTACCTCATGGCAGATAGCAAGATTATTGCCGCTGGAACACCTGATGAGTTGTACAACAATAGCGATCCGAGAGTGCAGCAATTTTTGCAAGGCGAAGCCGATGGTCCAGTACCATTTAGATTCCCTGCGAAGAGCTTAGAAAAGGATTTGTTTTAATATGATTGTTAAAACTATTGCGGGTGTCGGTAAGCGTACACTTGCGAGCTGTGAGTCATTTGGTCGAGCAAGCCTGATGTTATTTGGGGCTTTGTTTGGCATCCCGCGACTAAAAAACTTCCCCTTATTAGTAAAACAACTTTATAGCGTTGGCGTTCAGTCATTGGCTATTATTTTAGTTTCGGGTCTGTTTATCGGCATGGTGCTCAGCCTGCAGGGCTATGTCGTGTTAATTGACTACGGCGCTGAGGGAAACCTTGGTCAAATGGTCGCGCTTTCACTGTTACGTGAGTTGGGGCCTGTGGTGACTGCGTTATTATTTGCAGGTCGAGCCGGTTCAGCACTCACGGCAGAGATTGGGTTAATGAAGGCAACAGAGCAGATCTCAAGCCTTGAGATGATGGCCGTTGACCCTCTTAAACGCATTATTGCACCACGTCTTTGGGCCGGGCTTATCTCAATGCCATTGCTTGCTATGATTTTTATGGCGGTAGGTATTTGGGGCGGTCAACTGGTTGGTGTTGATTGGAAAGGCATTGATCACGGCAGTTTCTGGTCTGCGATGCAGTCTTCAGTAGAACTTGGCCGAGATATTGGTAACAGCATGATCAAATGTATGGTCTTCGCTATCACCGTAACTTGGATCGCACTTTTCAATGGTTATGACGCAGTACCGACTTCAGAAGGTATCAGTCAGGCAACCACACGCACTGTAGTGCACTCTTCTCTAGCGGTACTAGGGCTAGATTTTGTTCTTACCGCATTGATGTTTGGGAATTAATCATGCAACAAACTCGAAAATTAGAATTATGGGTCGGCACCTTTGTTATTGCCGGAATTTGCGCAATCTTAATCATGATCTTTCAAGTCGCTGACGTAAAAGGCATAGGTTCGAACCATACTTACAATCTAAAAGCGACCTTTGACAACATTGGCAGCCTAAAAGTTCGTTCTCCAGTGAAAGTGGGTGGCGTCGTTGTTGGACGAGTTAAAAGCATTGAGCTTGATACCGAGAGCTACCTTCCTGTCGTTGAACTGTCTATTGACGGGAAGTACTCACAATTTCCAGATACCTCTAGTGCTCAAATTTTAACATCTGGCTTAATTGGTGAGCAGTACATTAGTCTGGTTCCAGGCTTCATTTTTGATGATGAAGAGATGTTGGTCGATGGTGATTCAATTGAAGACACTAAGTCAGCATTGGTACTAGAAGATTTGATTGGCCAAGTGCTGTATAGCGTTGGTGGTTCTAATGACAGCGAAGCTAAGGAATAAGATAATGTTGAAAACTATTAGTTATTTAAAAGCTATTGGTTACTTGAAATCAATGTTTATGGCGGCAATGGCGTTGCTTATTTCTACCCAAGCCTTTGCTGCAGAATCGATTGACCGTACTCAGCCTTACCAGATGATGACTCAAGTTGCCGAAGTGGCATTTGAGCGTTTGAAGAGTGAACAAGACAACATCCACCAAGATCCAGAGTTATTGAAGGTCATCGTGGAAGAAGAGTTGATGCCTTATGTGAATGCACAATATGCAGCTCTTAAGTTACTTGGACCAAACTTGAAAGGCGCGGATAGAAAAGACGTGGGCGTGTTTATCGATTCATTCCGTAAATACCTTGTTTCTTCTTATGCCCAAGTGCTGACTCAATACACAGATCAGACGATTGAATTTGGTCCAGAACCAAAAATCAAAGCGGATAGCCGCATTACCAGTATCAAGGTCGACATCATCGATACGCCGCGACCAAACATTAAGCTTGAATTTAAGCTTCGCAAAGACAAGAAATCTGGCGAGTGGAAAGCATTTGATATGGTTGCCGAAGGTATTAGCTTGTTGTCGAGCAAGCAATCGGAGTGGAATACTAAGATTCGTCAAGAAGGCATCTTACAAGTTGCAGACGAACTAGAGAAATTAGCCGCACAACCGATTCGTTTTGAGAGTAACAAATAATGAGCCATTCTCAATGGCAAGCACTAAGCTCTAAAGAGTATCAACTGTTCGGTGATTTAGACCGAGACAGTGTCCCTGCAATCTGGCGTATATTGGAAAAGTGGCAAACGACGGAATCGAGCGTTGAAATTGACCTTAGCCATATAAATCGAGTCGATTCAGCAGGAATGGTGATGCTAATTCACTTATTAGAGCATGCAAAAAATCAAAACTGTCATATAATGCTCAGTTTCGTGCCAGAACAATTACGAACGTTGTTCCAATTGAGCAATATCCAGCCAATGATGGCAGAACACATAAAAAATTAGGCAGGAGCTATTTGTGGACAGCACAAAAGTACAAGAATTATTAGCAGAAGCACTGAACCTTCAGGAAATTTTCGTGAAAGGGGAAGGCAGTCATTACGAAGTTGTTGCGGTTGATCCATGTTTTGACGGCATGAATCGAGTTAAGAAGCAGCAACTAATCTACGGCCCACTAATGGAATACATTCAACGCAATGACATCCATGCTCTTTCTATTAAGGCTTTCACGCCGGAAGAGTGGGAACGTGATAAGAAACTGATGTCACTTTAAGGTTTATGATGGAAAAGTTTCGAGTTATTGGATCGGATAAGCCGCTAAGCGGTGAAGTGACGATCTCAGGCGCAAAAAATGCAGCGCTACCTATCTTATTTGCTTCAATTCTTGCTGAAGAGCCAGTGGAAGTAAGTAACGTTCCTCACCTACGTGACATCGATACTACGATGGAACTGCTTAAGCGTTTAGGCGCAAAAGTATCGCGTAATGGTAGTGTTCATGTTGATGGCAGCGAAATTAATGAATTTTGTGCGCCTTACGATTTAGTGAAAACAATGCGTGCTTCTATCTGGGCTTTAGGTCCTCTAGTCGCTCGTTTTGGTGAAGGCCAAGTGTCACTTCCAGGCGGTTGTGCAATTGGTGCTCGACCTGTTGATCTGCATATCCACGGCCTAGAGCAACTAGGTGCGACCATTAAGTTGGAAGATGGCTATGTGAAAGCAAGTGTTGATGGCCGTCTGAAAGGCGCGCACATCGTGATGGATAAAGTAAGTGTGGGTGCCACCATTACTATCATGTGTGCAGCAACGCTAGCGGAAGGAACAACAGTACTCGATAACTCAGCGCGTGAGCCTGAGATTGTTGATACGGCTGACTTCCTAAACAAACTGGGTGCTAAAATTTCTGGCGCAGGTACAGATACGATTACTATCGAAGGCGTTGAACGTCTTGGTGGTGGCCAACACTCTGTGGTTGCTGACCGTATTGAAACAGGTACTTTCCTGGTTGCTGCTGCTGTTTCTGGCGGTAAAGTGGTTTGTCGCAACACCAACGCTCATCTTCTTGAAGCTGCCTTAGCGAAGCTTGAAGAAGCGGGTGCGAAGGTTGAAACGGGCGAAGACTGGATCAGTCTTGATATGACGGGTCGTGAACTGAAAGCGGTGAAAATCGTAACGGCACCTCACCCTGGTTTCCCAACCGACATGCAAGCACAGTTTACTCTGCTTAACATGATGGCGAAGGGCAGTGGTGTTATCACTGAGACTATCTTTGAAAACCGTTTTATGCACATTCCTGAGTTACAGCGAATGGGTGCAAAAGCGGAAATCGAAGGAAACACGGCTATCTGTGGTGAAACGGAAAAACTGAGCGGCGCTCAAGTAATGGCAACGGACCTTCGCGCATCTGCGAGCCTTGTTATTGCTGGCTGTATTGCTCAAGGTGAAACCATCGTTGACCGTATTTATCACATCGATCGTGGCTACGATAAGATTGAAGATAAATTGTCAGCCTTAGGCGCAAACATTACACGATTTAGTGAGTCGAACTAACCTAGGTTAGTGGATTCATGAATCAGTAAGATGAAAACATAAAAGTCGGAACCTTGGTTTCGGCTTTTTTATAGTTGTATTTACCGCGAGTAAATCTATTGCTCATTTTTGCGCGAATAGATGAATCAACTTGGCGGTCGGTGAGGAACAAAATGATAGCAATATTACGTATTTTCGCAGTGGCGATATTTGCGATTCTTATGTTTGTATTTGGTTGTGGTTACTGCCTATTAAGTCCACGCAACCCGAAACACGTATTTACCTTTGGCCGTTATTTCGGTCGCATGTCGAAGATCTTCGGCATGAAGTTAGAGCTTCGCATCCCAGAAGATGCCTACTCTCGCGGCCAACATGTTTATGTGGCGAACCACCAAAACAGCTGGGATCTATTCACGATTTCATCAGCGGTAACGCCAAAAGTGGTAACTGTTGGTAAGAAAAGCCTAGTGTGGATGCCTCTATTTGGTCAGCTTTACTGGTTGACGGGTAACATCCTAATTGACCGTGCTAACCGTAGCAAAGCGGTAGGTACGATTGATCAGGTCGTGACGAGTCTAAAAGAGAGCGATGTTTCAGTTTGGATGTTCCCTGAAGGCACTCGTTCTCGTGGCCGTGGTCTGCTGCCATTCAAAACAGGTGCATTCCATGCTGCGATTGGTGCTGGCTTGCCTATCATCCCTATCGTGTGTAGCTCAACCGGTGGCGTGAAGCTAAACCGTTGGAACAATGGTCACGTGATTGTTGAAATGCTGCCACCAATCAGCACTGAAGGCTACGACAAGTCTAATGTTCGTGAACTGGCTAACCTAGCTCGTGAGCAGATGGCTGCGAAACTTGAAGAGTTAGACAAAGAAGTGGTTGAGCTTAATAAAAAGTAATTATCTAAGCGAAACGATGAACAATAAAAAAGGTTGCCAACTGGGCAACCTTTTTTTGTATCTAATAAACACCCAGTATTACGCTAAGTCGTTTATTAGAAGGTGTTTAATCTAAAGATTAAAACCTATTTGCGAACCGCAATAGCTTCGATCTCGATACCTACATCTTTTGGCAGACGAGCTACTTCAACACATGAACGTGCAGGGTAGTTTGCAACGCCGTGCTCATCGAAGAATTTACCGTAAACTTCGTTTACTGTGCCGAAGTCGTTTAGGTCTTTAACGAATACCGTTAGTTTTACGATGTCTTTTACAGTCAGGCCTGAAGCTTCAACAACCGCTTGAACGTTGTCTAGAGATTGGCGAGCTTGCTCTGCGATATCAGCAGATACTTCACCAGTTGCTGGATTTACTGGGATTTGACCAGAAGTCAGTACCATGTTGCCAAGGTCAACGCCTTGTACGTATGGGCCGATTGCAGCTGGAGCAGATTCTGTGTGAAGTACTTTAGTCATTGGTTTATTCCATCAGTTATTAGATAAAAATCAATTTTCAGTGTGCCTTCAAACTTTGGATAGGTAAAGCGCAAAATACCCCGCACAGGCGAGGTATTTGATAGTTTTTACATTCGGTCTGCTTTGCCGTATGACGTTATCTTTCTGTTACGATCTCGCGAGAGAAGACTTTTTCGCAATACTTACACTTCAATCGAATATCTTCTTTCTTTTCAAAGATCTTAAAGCTACTTTCAACCGGTTCATTGTGAGTAATACAGTTGGTGTTTGGACACTCGAACACATCGTTGATTTGCTCAGGAAGTTCTAGTGGTAGTTTCTTAACCACTTCGTAATCTTCGATTTGATTCACTGTTGCGTGAGGCGCATAAAGTGCCAGCTTGCTCGCCTGTTCTTCTGTGATAAACACATTCTCAATCTTGAGCAGGTCTTTTCCGCCTAGTGCAGAAGACGGTAGATTCAGGCCAATCGTCACGCGCTGATGAGAATTGTGCATGTCGAACAGTTTTAGAACCTTGATCCCGATATTGGCTGGGATATGGTCGATAACAGTACCGTTTCTGATTGCTTCAACTTTTAATTGAGTCTCTTTAGACATTATATCTCTCCTCTACAGCGTTTCGTTAAGAACAAGGGCTAGCAATGCTTCACGGGCGTAAACACCATTCTCTGCTTGCTGGAAGTAGTAAGCGTAAGGTGTTTTATCGACATCGACAGTAATTTCATCAACGCGAGGAAGAGGGTGCAGAACCTTCAGGTTATCGCGTGCATTTTCCAGCATCGAAGCGGTCAGGATGTATGCGGATTTTATGTGCGCGTATTCTGACTCATCGAAGCGCTCTTTTTGAACTCGAGTCATGTACAAGACATCGAGCTCAGGAATCACATCTTCCATGTCCGTCAATAGTTGGTACTTGATGCCCGCTTCATCAAGCTCTTCGCAAATGTAGTCTGGCATCGCTAGAGCTTCTGGAGCCACGAAGTAGAAACAGATGTTGTCGAACTTCGCTAGTGCTTGAGTCAATGAGTGAACCGTACGGCCGTACTTAAGGTCACCAACGAATGCAACGTTTAGGTTGTCGAGGCGGCCTTGTGTCTCAGCGATAGAGAATAGGTCTAGTAACGTTTGTGTTGGGTGTTGGTTTGCGCCGTCACCTGCGTTAATAACAGGTACACCGTTTGAGAACTCAGAAGCCAGACGCGCTGCGCCTTCTTGAGGGTGACGCATCACGTAAGCGTCAACGTATGAAGAGATAACCTGTACCGAGTCCGCTAGCGTTTCGCCTTTCTTTGCCAAAGAAGTGTTACCACCACTGTCGAAACCAATCACATCACCACCGATGCGTTGAATCGCAGTTTCAAAAGAGAGACGAGTTCGCGTAGAAGGTTCGAAGAAGCAGCTGGCAACAACTTTGTTCTTGATGAGTTCTGGGTTTGGCTCAGCCTTTAGCTGACCTGCCGTTTGAACAATTAATTCTAGCTCTTCACGAGAAAGCTCTGGAATTGAGATGATGTGCTTTTGATAGAGCGAATTCGCCATGATCTTCTTCCCCACAATAATGTATTGGCCATAAAAAAGCCCCCCATAATGGGAGGCTTTAAAAAAGTGCTGAAAAGCAGAATAGACGGCCTGGTAAGCATCTTAGCTTACGAGCAATATTTGGTGTTTTCACAATATTACTATGTGTTTTCACAATATCATTATGTTTTATCACAACATTGCTTGGCGTCATTTTCACTACTCTCAGACAAATTGCCGAGAATTATACGCTTTCAATTTGTGAGCGCAAGCGATTACATCAAGCTTTTGTTTACTTTCATTATTGTCTATTGACCAAGCGTCGCGACCATCACCGCCTTGATGGTGTGCATGCGATTTTCAGCTTCATCAAATACAATCGAGTAGTCAGATTCAAACACTTCGTCAGTCACTTCCAAGCCGTTCATTCCATACTTGTCAGAGACTTGCTGACCAATCACAGTTTCATTGTTGTGGAAAGCGGGTAGGCAGTGCATGAACTTCACTTGAGGGTTACCAGTTAGCTTAATGACATCCATATTCACTTGGTATGGTTTCATTACCGCCACACGTTCGTCCCAAGCTTCAGGGGCTTCGCCCATCGAAACCCAAACATCGGTGTATAGGTAATCACAACCTTTCACGCCTTCAGCAACGTCTTCAGTTAACGTGATTTTTGCGCCAGTGTTTTGCGCAATGGTTTGGCACTCTTCAACAAGCTGCTCTTCTGGCCAAAAGGCTTTTGGCGCGACAAGGCGAATATCCATGCCCATCTTCGCGGCTCCGACTAACAGAGAGTTACCCATGTTATTGCGTGCATCGCCTAGATAAGCAAAGCTGATTTGGTGTAGATGCTTCCCGCGGCCATGCTCAAGCATAGTGAGGAAATCAGCCAAGATCTGAGTAGGGTGGAACTCATCGGTTAAGCCATTCCAAACCGGCACGCCCGCATAAGCGCCTAAGTCTTCAACGATACTTTGGCCAAAGCCACGATATTCAATGCCATCGTACATGCGTCCCAATACACGCGCCGTATCTTTCATTGATTCTTTTTGACCAATCTGAGAACCAGAAGGGCCAAGGTAAGAGACTTGAGCACCTTGATCAAAGGCGGCCACTTCAAACGCACATCGTGTTCGAGTTGATGCTTTCTCGAAGATCAAAGCAATGTTTTTGCCGTTGAGTTTCTTCTGCTCAGTGCCTGCATACTTAGCTTTTTTTAGGTCAGCAGACAGGTCGAGTAAAAACTGAATCTCTTTAGGAGTAAAGTCGAGAAGTTTTAGAAAGTTACGATTGCGAAGATTAAAGGCCATCTCTCGCTCCTTGCGTATATAGAATCAATGAAGAACTTAGTTAAACATAAAAATGCTATATTTGTGAATATTTATTTTATTAATTTGATAAAAAAGGCCAGTAAATGAATACTGGCCTAGATAAGACTATTGAGTCTGTTTGACTGAGCTCTTTGACTTAGATACCGTCTCTTTCGATAGGGCAACTCATACAGCGCGCGCCGCCACGACCACGGCCTAGCTCGTTGCCAGGAATCGTTAGAACTTCGATACCCGCTTTGTCGTATTTCTCATTGGTGTAAACATTACGCTCATAACCAATCACGGTACCAGGTTTCACTGTCAGTACGTTGTTAGCGTCATTCCACTGTTCACGCTCAGCTTCGTAGTTATCACCGCCGGTAGTGATGATCTTCAGTTGATCAAGGCCTAGTGCGCCTTCAATCGCTGACAGGTAGTTTTCAGCTTTCTCGACACGCATTTCGCCGTTTTCTTTTGGCGTTAAGCGCCAAGTGTCGAGGTCTTTACGAACGATCTCTGGATAGACAGAGAACGTGTCGATATCCATGTGTGTCATCACCGTATCAAGGTGCATACAAGAGCGGTGTTTTGGTAGATCGATCGCAATCACTTCGCTCGCTTGGCCTGATCTAAATAGGCTAGCCGCTAGGTTTTCGACACCTTGTGGTTTCGTACGCTCTGAAATACCAACCAGTACCGCACCTTTACCGATAACCAGAACATCTCCACCTTCAATATTCGCGTTGTCATAGTGAAGATCTTCATCACCAAAGTGCTTAATGAAATCTTGGCCTGCGAATACAGGGTGCCAGCGGTAAATTGCTCGCAAGTGATTCGTTTCTCGTTGACGAGCAGGCATCATCATAGGGTTAAGAGAGACACCGCCATAAACCCAGCAAGAAGTATCGCGGGTAAATAGATGGTTGGGCAGCGGCTCAATAACAAAATCAAGTGGGCGGTGCATCTTCGGTAGCATTGAAGAAGATTTAATAGGAAGCTCAGAGTAGGCTAAACCACCAAGTAGGATCGTAGCCAAGTGCTCATTGTCCATTTGAGCAAGGTATTCTCTTAAATCACGTGCGAATGTAGGGCCGTAACGGAAATCAGAGATTTGAGTAGTCAGTAGCCACTCACGAGCTTGAGCCACAGCGAGAGTCTCAACCAGTAGGTCATGCAGTAATAACACTTCAACGTCTTGGTTACGAAGTGTTGTCGCAAAGGCATCGTGTTCTTCACCTGCGGCTTCTACTGCAAGTACATCATCAAAGAGTAACTCATGACAGTTAGAAGGGGTGAGGTGGGTGAGTGCCCTTTCAGGTCGATTTAGGAGAACTCGTCTTAATTGACCGACTTCGGAGCCAACGTACAGCTTACTCATTTTGCATCCTTACTATTAATCCAGCGTCTATTTATGACAAGCTTGTTCGTAATATGCAAGTTTTGAAAATTGTGTAAAGGTTGTGTTATTTCTCAGTTATTGGTTTTTAATGCTAATTAATTGAAAATTAGCAATATTAAAATCCAATTGAAAGACTCAATGCTAGAACAAACTTTTTGCGGTTCTATGCTCAAATTTCAGTAATTCGATAATCCATTTTGCTTGGTGAACATGATTTTTCATTCAAAATTTATGCAATTATCTACTTTTAAATGAGATCTTATGCACCAATGAAGTGATCGTCAGTATGCATTTGATATGACTAACCACTCAGTTTTAGAGAAGTAAGGCGAAAAGTAACAATAAAAATGAAATGCTAAAACACACGTTGGTTAATAAAATGTTGAAAATTTGTTTCTGTGATTTTGATTTCACTTTTGAATTGATATTGGCGCTGCGATCTCGCGATAAACTTACCTTTCTAGGCCTGATCTGGGTGGCTTTTCTGGACGATCCGTGCCATATTTCGTGGCAATCAAATTTGATCTTTTCATAGTCAACACTCTGGAGCAGACACATGTCTCACGAAGATGAATATCTATCAGTAGCGGAATTAATTGAATTTCAAAAGGAAGAGACTCGCGACATCATTACAGCATTAATTGAAGATGGTAGCGATCCTGAAGCTCTATACGATATCGAGCATCACCTATTTGCTGAAGATTTCGATGTGCTTGAGAAAGCGGTTGTTGAAGCATTCAAAATGGGCTTTGAAGTGCTTGAAGCTGAAGAGACAGAAGACGAAGATGGCAATAAGCTACTTTGTTGTGATGCAACGATGCAATGTACTCTGAATGCAGAAGCGATTGATGAGCAAGTTGAGAAGCTTGTAAACCTTGCAGAGAAGTTTGACATTATCTACGACGGTTGGGGCACTTACTACGAAGGTGAAGATGCTATCTACCCAGACGAAGATGATGAAGGCGAAGAGTAATTCTTTCCCAATTTTAAAAAATGCCAGCCTCGAGCTGGCATTTTTTTACCCTCAGAAAAATAAATGTCTTTATATGCATTCATTCATTATAATGCGGTCAAAATTGATCTAGCTCAAGGAATGATATGCGGTTGCTTCTCGATGGTCTTTGGCAAATTTCGCCACTGACGGATCTCTCTATCCCACAAGATGACATCACCTTTCCGGCTCCGTTAAGCTCAAAGCTCCCTGATAGCTTGAGTGAAAGTCAAATTGCAGAGCAAGAGTGGCACCTGATGCACGACATCGAAGTGGATGACGCTATGTTAGCGTGTCCATTTGTTGAGTTAGTGATGGCTGGAGTCGATTATTTTGCTGAAGTTCGACTTAATGGTGTGGCTGTTTTTGATTGTGATGGTAGCCAAGCTGAATACCGTAAAGATATCCGTCCTTATATGCAGTCCGGCCGAAACCGTTTCGAGATCCTTTTCCTTGAAGAAGAGGAGAGCCTATTGCTTGAAGAAGACATGGATGACTCTGTATCTTCACAGGCTATCGCTAAATCTGATTCACGCATCGGGATTTGGCAAGCGCCATACCTGCAGTTCGTTCGAAACGTCAAGCTAGAGCAAGTTGTCACAGAGCAGATCTGGCACCACGGTGGTGGCTGTGAGTTTAAAGTGGATGTTATCTATCAAACGCTAAAGGCGGGGTTAGTATCGGCATCCATCAAGTTTAATGGTATGACTCTCGTGATGCCGATTGATGTACGCGCTGAACATACTGGCGTCGTGTTCCAGGTCGAAGCTCCTATCATTTTTGATATTGAGAATCCTAACCCCAAGTATCTATACCCATTAGAAGTGGTACTTGATGGGCAAGAAGAGAGTTCTTTTGTTGCCTTGAACCCAACTTCTTGCGTCAGTAACTTTCTACGTTAACTCCGTATATTTTAGCGTTATCTTCTTTCGCTATAGCGGCGCATTCTGCTTATAACGACTTGGCCATGACAACCTCACAAGCGTCGTGGCCTGTTTCTCCCCAAGCTGACTCAAGATGCTCAAACCCAAGCTTCTCATAGAGTTTGACCGCAGCACCCAAGCACTTCGTCGTTTCTAAATACATGTGTTGATACCCAAGTTGCTTGGCTTGCTTTAAGCTCAAAGCGACAATTCGCTTGGCTAGGCCATGCCCTCGAGTTTGCGGTAAGAAGTACATCTTTTGTAGCTCACACACATTGGGTTTACCTGCTAGAGGGGCAAAGCCACCGCCTCCGACGATCTTTCCGTTGTGTTCGATAACCCAGTACATTGCATTCGCTTGGCTATAGACAGAGTACATATCATCGAGTGTTGGGTCGGCTACGCCATAACCTTTATCTTCTGTGAGTCCATGCTCAGCCGAAACTTGGCGAATGATTTGTGCGATGCTTGGGTTGTCTTGCGGTGTAATGGGTCTAAGGGTGAACTCAGCAATTTGTTCCATGATCTGCCTATGAAAGGGTCACTAATATGTGACCCAATATATGGTGACTAAGCATGTTGGTGCAAACAGAATTGTTGTTGTGCCATTTGGTCGCCTGATTTACGTAACCAGACTTTCTCGTGGAAGTAGTAAGCAACGGTATTTAAAGTTGGCTCTAGCAAAGCCATCACGCCGCCTATGAAAGCATCTCCAGTCAACAAGTAGACAACGGTAAAGGCAACACTAAAGTGGATGGTAGCAAAGCTTGCTGTTTTTAATTTGGTCATCCACTGGCGAGCTTTAAGAGCTGGAACTTGAGCCCACGCCTTTTCATGAAAATAGAAGGCAACAGTATTCACAGAGGGCTCAATCATAGCGATTAAGCTACCAATTAAGATGTCGCCTGTTAGTACATAAGCGACACTAAATGCGATAGTAAAATGTAATGCAGCAAAGGTTAGTGTCTTTTTCATGATAATTACTCAGTCGTTGTGTTGTTTTGATAGGTCTATTATTGAGAATTATTATCATTAAGTATAATGGGAAGTAGAGATTAATTTGATAGATGAAACCTATCAATCAGTGCGGCTAGAGTGAGAAGCATTGGAATATTGGAATCAGGGACATAAAAAAAGGCTGGTCACCAAGACCAACCTTTCTATTTAGACCGAGAAGTTTGAAGCCTTCTCGTTCACTCGGTTTTAAAGCGCAGCGATTGTCGCTTTTTGCTCTTCAAGCTTAACAAGAGTTTCCTTGTAGCCTTCAAGCTTTTCACGCTCTTTCGCGATAACTGCTTCTGGTGCTTTAGCAACGAAACCTTCGTTACCTAGCTTACCTTCGATACGTTTAATCTCGCCGTGAGTCTTAGCGACTTCTTTATCTAGACGAGCAAGCTCTGCATCTTTGTCGATAAGACCCGCCATTGGGATCATCAACTCAGATTTGCCAACCAGTTTAGTTGCACAAGCTGGAGTCGCTTCGCCGTCTGCTAGAACTTTAATATCGTCTAGCTTAGCTAGAGAAGTAAGAACGATCTTGTTCGCTTCGATACGAGCGGCATCTTTCTCATCAGCAACCTTGATCATTACTTCTAAGCCTTGGCTTGGTGCAATGTCGTATTCCGCACGTAGGTTACGGATAGCAGTGATGAAAGTCTTAACCCATTCGATGTCGTCAACGATCTCAGCATTGAAGTTAGCTTCATTAAACTGAGGAAGCGCTTGAGTCATGATTGTCTCGCCTTCAACGCCGTCTACTAGCGGCTTAACGCTCTGCCAGATAGATTCAGTGATGTAAGGAAGAACAGGGTGAGCAAGACGCAGAGTCTTCTCAAGAACCGTGATAAGCGTGTAACGAGTCGCTTGTTGTTGAGCTTCAGTACCTTTCCAAAGAACAGGTTTAGTTAGCTCTAAGTACCAGTCACAGAATTGGTTCCAGATGAATTCGTAAAGCGTGTTTGCTGCCATGTCTAGACGGTAGTTGTCTAGGTGAGCATTAAACTCTTTCGCTGCAACTTCAAACTGAGACTCAATCCACTTATCGGCTAGAGAGAATTCCATGTTTGCACGGTCTTCTACAGACAGTGACATGCCACAGTCGTGCTCTTCTGTGTTCATCAGTACGTAACGGCTTGCGTTCCATAGCTTGTTACAGAAGTTACGGTAACCTTCAAGACGCTTCATGTCCCAGTTGATGTCACGGCCAGTTGAAGCCATAGCAGCAAGAGTGAAACGCAGTGCGTCAGTACCGTAGGGTTCGATACCGTTTTCGAATGTTTTACGTGTGTTCTTTTCGATCTTAGCAGCCAGTTTAGGTTGCATCATGTTGCCACAACGCTTCTCTACTAGCTCTTCAAGGCCGATGCCGTCAATCATGTCGATTGGGTCAAGTACGTTACCTTTCGACTTAGACATCTTATCGCCGTTTTCATCACGGATAAGACCTGTCATGTAAACAGTTTTGAAAGGTACTTGAGCCTTGCCATCTTCGTCTTTCACGAAGTGCATGGTCATCATGATCATACGAGCAACCCAGAAGAAGATAATATCAAAACCAGATACTAGTACTTCAGATGGGTGGAATGTTTTCAGTGCTTCAGTATCTTCAGGCCAGCCTTGTGTGCCGAACGTCCAAAGTGCAGAAGAGAACCAAGTATCCAGTACGTCGTCGTCTTGCTTAAGCACAACAACAGGCGCTAGGTTGTTCTTTTCACGAACTTCTTCTTCAGTGCGACCTACGTAAACTTTACCATCGTTGTCGTACCATGCTGGGATACGGTGGCCCCACCAAAGTTGACGAGAGATACACCAGTCTTGTACGTCACGCATCCACGCGAAGTACATGTTTTCGTACTGCTTAGGTACGAATTGGATTTGACCATCTTCAACCGCTTTAACTGCAGGTTCTGCAAGAGGTGCTGTGCGCACGTACCATTGGTCAGTCAGCATTGGTTCGATAACCACGCCACCACGGTCGCCGTAAGGGACAGTCAGGTCGTGATCTTTGATCTCTTCAAGAAGACCAAGCTCATCGAATTCAGCAACGATAGCTTTACGTGCAGCAAAACGCTCCATACCTTGGTACTTAGCAGGGATACCTGTTGAGTAAACATCGCTTTCTTCGCCGTTAGTCGTGAAGACTTCAGCAGCATCACGGATATCAGCATTGAACGTTAGGATGTTGATCATTGGTAGGTTGTTGCGCTTACCCACTTCGTAATCGTTAAAGTCATGAGCTGGAGTGATCTTCACACAACCCGTGCCTTTTTCCATGTCTGCGTGCTCATCGCCTACGATAGGGATAAGACGGTTTACAACAGGAAGTAGGATTTCTTTGCCGATAAGATCTTTGTAACGAGGATCTTCTGGGTTAACAGCAACACCAGTATCGCCAAGCATGGTTTCAGGACGAGTAGTCGCAACAACGATGTAGTCTTTACCATCTGCCGTTTTAACACCGTTCGCTAGCGGGTAGCGGAAGTGCCACATGAAACCTTTTTTGTCTTTGTTTTCAACTTCAAGATCCGAGATTGCAGTGTGCAGTTTAGGATCCCAGTTTACTAGACGTTTACCACGGTAGATTAGGTCTTCTTCGTATAGACGAACAAACACTTCTTGAGTCGCAGCCGATAGGCCGTCATCCATAGTGAATCGTTCACGATCCCAATCTACAGATGCACCAAGACGACGAAGTTGTTGAGTGATCGTGCCACCTGATTCGCCTTTCCATTCCCAGATCTTGTCGATGAAAGCTTCACGGCCGTAGTCGTGTTTTGTTTTGCCTTCTTCGGCAGCAATCTTACGCTCAACAACCATTTGAGTTGCGATACCTGCGTGGTCAGTACCCACTTGCCAAAGCGTGTTTTTGCCTTTCATACGTTGAGCACGGATAAGCGTATCCATGATCGTATCTTGGAACGCGTGACCCATGTGTAGGCTGCCAGTGACGTTCGGTGGCGGGATCATGATGCTGTAAGCTTCTTTTGATGTGTCACCGTGTGGCTTAAAGTAGCCTTTCTCTTCCCAAGTCTTATACAGAGCTTGTTCGATTGATGTTGGGTTGTATGTCTTTTCCATAGTGCTCTTAAACGGATACTGTGAATGGTTAATCGTGGTCAAACTTCATAAGTGAAGCTTCTTGAATCTAAATCCAAAGATAGCTTTAACTATGAGGTTTGACTATGGATGTTGAATCTCGATAGTTTGTAGCTGATATCTAGCTTGACGGTAAATTTTATACCTTTCTCGAGCGAGTTGCTTAGCTTTTTCTTCGCAAGGGACGAAGTCTATCACCTGAGCAAAGGCGTTCGCAAAGGTTGTATGATTATCGGCCAGATTAATTACTAGCTGACGATTCCAATTATGTTTTACGCCTTGATAGCCAATTTCGATGTTGGTTGAATACTTCGGGCCTTCGCCAACCAAGTTGTGCGCAATAAAATCACAGGGTTCGACTTGCCAGAAAACTTCAGCAATACGCTCGGCATGCTCTTTGTCATTACAGTTGAGATAAAGTTTAGCGCCTTGTTTTGCAAAGTGCTGAGCAAGAAACAGCACATAGTGAGCAAAACCATCTTCGCTGGCTTGCGGGCTGTCTGAAGGCACAATGTAAAATGTAGCAGTCTGCATACTTAATACTCGAACTGAAAATCGTGGATATCAATGTTACTTGGTTAACAGGGTCTAACAAATAGCGCTTATTAAAAAAGGGCCCGTAGGCCCTTTTTATTATTTTGAAGATTGCTCTTCAGTCTCTTGGCCGCTGCGGTTCAATAAGAATTGGACTAGCATTGAGACAGGACGACCTGTCGAGCCTTTCGCTGCGCCTGACTTCCAAGCTGTACCAGCACTGTCGATGTGTGCCCAGTGGTACTTCTTAGTGAATTTAGACAGGAAACAACCAGCAGTGATTGTGCCGCCAGGACGGCCACCGATGTTCGCCATATCAGCGAATGGGCTGTTTAGCTGCTCATGGTACTCGTCTGCCATTGGTAGACGCCATGCACGGTCACTTGCTTGCTCTGAAGCATTAACAAGTTCGTGAGAAAGTGGGTTGTGGTTCGATAGAACGCCACTGATGTGGTGACCTAGAGCGATAACACATGCGCCAGTTAGCGTAGCAACATCGACAACACAGTCAGGTTCAAAACGCTCAACGTAAGTTAGAGCATCACATAGAACCAAGCGACCTTCAGCATCAGTGTTGAGTACTTCAACCGTTTGGCCTGACATTGTCGTTAGGATATCACCTGGACGGTAAGCATTGCTGCCCGGCATGTTTTCACAACCGGCTAGGATACCAACCACGTTAATAGGCAGGTTCAGCTTAGCCAGTGCTTTCATTGTACCGAATACAGACGCCGCACCACACATGTCGTACTTCATCTCATCCATGCCTTCACCAGGCTTAAGCGAGATACCGCCTGAATCGAAAGTCAGACCTTTACCTACTAATACAATCGGCTTCGCATCTGGATCCGGAGCGCCTTTGTATTCCATGATAGACATCATCGATTCATTTTTAGAGCCACGGCCAACTGCTAGGTATGATGTCATACCCAGTTTTTCCATCTCTTCTTCGCCAATGATCTTAGTCTTCACTGTCTCGTAATCGTCGGCTAAACGACGAGCTTGAGAAGCAAGGTAAGCAGGGTTTGCGATGTTTGGTGGCATGTTGCCTAGATCTTTAGACGCTTTTACACCTGAAGCAATAGCAAGGCCGTGAGAGATTGCTTTCTCACCCAGGCTCAATTCGCGACGTGTTGGTACATTGAATACCAATTTACGTAGTGGGCGACGAGTCTCTGGCTTGTTGCTCTTGAATTGGTCAAATGTGTAAAGACCATCTTTAGTCGCTTCTACCGCTTGGCGAACTTTCCAATAAGTGTCGCGACCTTTAACGTGAAGTTCTGTAAGGAAACATACAGCTTCCATAGAACCTGTTTCGTTTAGTGTACTGATGGTTTTTTGGATAATTTCTTTGTATTGACGCTCGCCTAGCTCACGTTCTTTACCACAGCCTACCAGTAGAACACGTTCTGAAAGTACACCAGGTACTTGATGCAGTAGTAGCATCTGGCCAGGTTTACCCTCTAGATCACCGCGACGAAGCAGTGAACTAATGTAGCCATCGCTAATCTTATCTAATTGCTCGGCGACTGGAGAAAGGCGGCGCGGTTCGAATACACCGACAACGATACATGCGCTGCGCTGTTTCTCTGGGCTGCCACTTTTTACACTGAACTCCATGCGTACTCCTACATCCTGAAGACAAATCGAACTAAATGTTAGATAATGGGTTCTTACTTGTTGGATCCTATAATGGAACTAACCTTAAAGAAGAACGCTAACACTTAGCTAAAAATTTAAAAAAATAAAAGGTTCAACGGGAAATTATAGTGATTCAATCAAAAAAACAAGTTTTGTATAGGTAATTTGAGCGTGATTATTGTTAGATATTTGATCCGCGAGACAATCAAGAGCCAATTTGCGATCTTTTTTGTTCTCTTTCTCGTGTTTCTCAGCCAAAAATTCATCAGTGTTTTAGCGGATGCCTCTGATGGTGATATCCCTGCGAGTCTTATATTGTCGATTGTTGGCTTAAATATGCCAGCGATGGGCCTATTGATGCTTCCACTCAGTATCTATATTGGTATTTTGCTTACTTTTGGCCGCCTTTACGCTGAAAGTGAAATAGTGGTCATGAACGCCACCGGTATCGGTAATAAATTCCTGATCCAATCTGCGCTTTACCTCGCTTTAATTACGGCATCTGTTGCAGCCTTTAACTCATTTTGGTTATCTCCTTGGTCACAAGACAAAGTTGAACAAATGTATGAAGAAGTAGCTGCAGAGAACAGCGTTGATTTGCTACCAAAAGGTAAGTTTGAAGGTACGCCGGATGGCTCTTCTGTCGTGTTTATTGATGATATCGACGGTAATAAGTTAGAAAACGTGTTCGTAGCTCAAATGCGTCCGCGTGATTCTGTACTGCCAAGTGTGATGTTCTCGAAGTCAGGTGATGTAAAAGAGCTCAGTGATGGTCGCCAAGTGATCGTAATGTACGATGGTACTCGTCATGAAGGCATTCCGACTCGCCTCGACTACAGGGTGACGCACTTTGAAGAATACGAAGGCCTGATTGGTCAGCGTGAAGTTGAGAAGAAAGGTCGAGACTGGGAAGCGATCCCTACGCTTGAACTGATTGGTAACTCAAATAATAGTGCGAAAGCAGAGTTGCAGTGGCGTATTTCTTTGGTACTTTGTATTCCATTGTTGACCATGCTTGTCGTGCCACTGTCTGCGGTAAACCCTCGACAAGGTCGTTTTGCGAAAATCGGCCCAGCAATACTGATTTATCTCACCTATTTCTTAGCAATCAGTGCAACCAAGTCTTCAATCGAAGAGGGGAGCATTCCTGCGGTAATCGGCATGTGGCCAATCAATGCGTTATTGTTATTTGTCGCGATTGGTGCCAACTTTATGGATAGCGTGCCAGTAAGGCGTTTGAAAGAAAAATTCAAGAATAAGAGGTTGGCTTAAGCCGTGTTTAAGATTCTCGATTTATATATAGGCAGAACCATCATCGCAACGACGTCACTGGTATTGGTGACGTTTGTTGGTCTCTCTGGGATCATCAAATATGTAGAACAGCTAAGAAAAGTTGGCCGTGGTACATACGATCTATTACAAGCGCTGTATTTCGTTTTATTGAGTATCCCTCGTGATATCGAAATGTTCTTTCCAATGGCTGCATTGCTTGGCGCATTGATAGGGCTTGGTATGCTTGCTGCAAGTTCTGAGCTTGTCGTTATGCAGGCAGCTGGTTTCTCTAAGTTAGATATCGGCCTATCAGTACTTAAAACAGCTATTCCACTGATGATCGTGGTGACATTGCTTGGTCAATGGGGAGCACCGCAAGCGCAGAAAATGGCTCGTGATTTAAGAACTATCTCGATTGCTGGTGGTAATATTATTTCGACGCAAAGTGGTGTCTGGGCTCGTGATGCCAATGACTTCATCTTCATTGTCAAAATCGATGACCAGAAGCTATATGGAATGAACATGTGGCGCTTTGATGAAAACAAGGCACTTAAAACCGCTATTTATTCTGACGAAGTTGATTACGTTGGAGACAACGTGTGGACGATGAAGGATGTAGAGATCACGTCTTTTGAAAACGAACTTCAAATTACTAAAGAAAGTTTACCGACTTACTCTTGGGAAACGTCATTAGCTCCAGATAAGTTGGCGATAGTAACGGTTAAACCAGAAGAGCTATCGTTAAGTGGGTTGTATGATTATGTTTCTTATCTGAAGGCGTCAGAGCAAGATGCATCACGCTATGAATTGGCGCTGTGGAGAAAGATAACCCAGCCAATTTCGATCGCGGTTATGATGTTGATGGCACTGTCGTTTATCTTTGGTCCTTTGCGTAGTGTGACCATGGGTGCGAGGATTTTGTCAGGTGTTATTGCTGGCTTTACCTTCTATATATCCAGTGAGTTCTTTGGCCCAGTGAGTTTGGTTTATCAAATACCACCCGCCTTTGGCGCAATAGCCCCGAGCGTGGTGTTCCTTGGAATTGCCATCATGCTCTTGAGGCGGAAACTGTAAATAGTAAAAAGGAAGGCATAACGCCTTCCTTTTTTGATCTTGATTGGAGCTAACTTAAATCACATTATCGTGCTTGTGGTAACACAACGACTTCGGTCTTTGCCCAGATATCGTGAAAGCCACGTTTTTCAGGATCGAATGGAACACATAGGTTTGCCAGTCCAAAACCTGAAGTACCTAAACGAATCAGCGCCTGAGTTACTGTGAGCGCTGAGCCATCTTTGTTTTGAACGCGCAGCTTCCAAGCTCTCATGCCGAGAGTTTGACCAGCTCTAGTCCAGAAGAACACGAAGAAATATACCCAAACGGCGACTAAGTAAAAGGTATATGCAGGGCTCCAAATCGGATGGTTGGTTAAGAAGTCACTAACATCGGCATAACCGCTGTGGTTAAAAATGCCGAGAGCCATGAGCGCGTGCAGTAGAGCGACAATGACGCCAGCCGCCAACATTTCAATAGCGATTACGATCAGAGCGTCGTAGAACAAGGCACCAAATCGGCGCATGACTCCTGCTGGTGGCAGAGTGTTTGTTGATGTCATGTGTTATTACTTCTTTAAAAATTGAGGCGTCAGAATATAGTTTAAGGCTTAGCCTGAAAAGAGACATGACGCACAGCTTATGACTTAGTGGCGAAATTATCGGCAAACACACATGAATTCAAGTTTTTATACTTGCCACATCAGTTCGCATACGTATAATGCCAAACATCGAAAGGGCAATGCCCCAAGATAATGCCGGTATGGTGAAATTGGTATACACGACGGATTCAAAATCCGTTGCCTTCGGGCGTGGCGGTTCAAGTCCGCCTACCGGTACCATATTTAAATGACAAAGCCTCGACGAAAGTCGGGGCTTTGTTGTATCTGGGATATAGGAAGCGTTGCCTTCGCGGTGGCGGCAAGAATGCCTGTCCAATCAGTCCGCCTATCGGTACCAAACATAGAAAGGTCGCTTTTATAGCGACCTTTCTATGTTTTGGACGTATGTGAATTTGAAATCCGGCGTGTCGTTGCAGTTGCTCTTCAATCAGACAGATCTTGATGTTTCACTCATAAATCTCATAATTTCCCTTCGCTATTCGATCTGATAATGAATTAATTATCTTAAATCATGATGTTACCTGTCATTCTCTTTTCTATTGTCTATGTTTAAAGGACTAACAGAGGAGATAGATATGCTGACAGTAACCCCTTACTTGTTTTTTGATGGTCGTTGTAATGAAGCGTTGGATTTTTATCACAAGTGCTTTGGTGGTGTGGTTTTATCTAAGCAGCTTTTTAGTGATGCACCACAGGTAATCGAGGGCGCTCAACCTGATTGGGTTATGCATGCTGAGTTCGAAGCGTTTGGTATGAAGCTGATGATGTCTGATGGTGTTAAGGCAAAAGAACTTGAAGGCAACAATCTCGCTCTCTCTCTTGTGACTGAAGATACCGCGACTCAAGAACAAATCTTTGAAAAGCTCAAGAAGGGAGGGCGGATAATGACTCCACTCGCAGATACTTTTTGGGGGGCTCGATTTGGCAAAGTAGAAGATAAATTCGGTATACGCTGGATGGTGCACTGCGACTCTTTAAGTTGAGCCTGTGAAATTGGATAGTGAAATTGCTGCTTGGTTTTATTAGAATTATAAATAGAGATTAATCATCAATATTATATATAAAAATGGGCAGCATAAAGATTACCGTAGATCGCATTCAGCCCGGTCTGCATATACGACTCCCCGTAAAATGGAATGAACACCCATTTTTATTCAACAGCTTTAAAATCAAAGATGACGCTCAAGTAAAAGTAATTCGACATCTTGGGATTAAGCACGTCTATATAAACCTGAGTCAAAGTGATACCTCACCTTTACCTGTTAATCACGTAGGTGAACAAGAAGTCGATATTGATTCACAGGTAAGCCTTGAAACGGAAAGAATGTGGAAAGATAAGCATGAGCGTATCGAAACCCTTAGCTCTTACCGCCGCAGGGTGAGTCATTGTGAGAGAGAGTTTGAACGTTCGCTTGCTCGAATGCGATCTGTGATGACCAAGATCCGTAACAGACCTTTAGATGCGGTAGGGGAGGTTAAGGCTCTTGTTGATGATATCGTTGAAACTCTAGTGAGCGATGATAACGTCACCTTGCACCTTATGAATGCTAAAGCAGATTTCGAAGATATTTACTTTCATACTCTAAATGTTTCGGTTGTTGCACTGATGATAGGAAAGGCCAAAGGCTATAACACACAGCAATTGAAAGACCTCTCATTCGCAGCGTTGTTTCACGATGTAGGCAAGATCAAAATACCAGTCGCGATACTAAGAAAGCAGAGTGCACTAACGGTGCCAGAAGAGAACTACCTGAAGCTTCATACTAAATACGGTGCGGATATTGTATCGGCAATTGATGACTTTCCTGAAAGTGCTAAAAAGGTGATCGCTCAACATCATGAGATGAATGATGGTTCTGGCTACCCCGAGGGCTTAAAAGAACATGAGATTGATGAATTTGCCAAGATAGTCGCCGTGGCTAATGCATTTGATAACCTTTGCCATGGTAAAACGCAATCTCAACAAATGATCCCGTATTTGGCACTGTCCCACCTATATAAGAGCTGCAAGCATCTATATAGCCAAGATAACTTGGGGCTGTTAGTTAAGTTCATGGGAGTCTATCCACCAGGAACTGTAGTACAGCTTTCAAATGACTCGATTGGGATTGTGATATCCGTTAACGCTAAACATATGCTTTATCCAAATGTACTTATCTATGATCCTAGCGTGCCAAGAACCCAAGCTCCGATCATTGACCTCTTTATTAAAGAGATCAAAATCGTTAATGCCGTTCATCCAAGCAAATTACCTGAACAAGTTCGAGAGTATCTAAACCCTAGGGCTCGTTTATCTTACTTTTTTGATAGTGGAGAGTAGTTATCCACAGGTCGTTGTGGGTAATTTGTTCGAAACTTGGGGTGAAAGTGGTATAAATAAGCCCTTGGTTGAAATGTCTTCGCTTAACCTCTTTTTTTAATAAAAAACGCATTTATTGCTTGCCAATATGAGCGGCATCTCTATAATGCCGCCTC
>NZ_JBFRSD010000014.1:22767-46181 GCF_041473395.1 Vibrio sp. 10N.222.55.C6 | reverse complement strand
GTTAATAAGTTAATAAGTTAATGTAAATTATATTAAAAAAAGAATAACCTTGAATTCTAATTTCAGCACCGAGCCTACTGCATAAATACAACGTTGCTAATCTTCTTTGAAAATAACGTCTAACGCCCAGGACTCTGGCTCTCAATGTGCCAAAGTTTTCTTGTCGCTCTTGAGCGGCTTTGTTGAAGCGCTCATTTAATCGCCAATTTTTGAGTTGAGAGCCTTTTCCTATATTCTTATCATACCTTGATGTATTCACTCTCATAATCATACCTTACAAACACAATCAATCCAGGCGTCAACACTTCAAAAAAACACACCTACCGACAAACCAATTATATTGCGTGACCGAGGGCGGATTGATATCTGATTATCAGGCGACATTATGGATAATTGGCAGAGTGAGCAACGCACTTATGATGGAACAGGCTCATCCCCAATACCCTGATAGCACAATAAGAGCGTGACATTATTTGAGACTGGTCTTCAAACAGCCCCTACGCCAACTTCAAGGTCTCATCGATAATCTATTAAAAAGAATGGGGGACGCAGATCTAGCCTGTCCAGACTATACCTCTCCTTCTAAGCGCTTATCTCAACTAGGTCTTAAGAAGCCCGCATTCAAATCCACATATAAACCGAATGAGGGGCCGTAGGGGCACTGTGTGAAAAAATTGATATAGATGCAGACCATGTTTCAGCGGATAAAATGGACGATACCGATGACGTCTAGGACGCATTATCGAGCAAATTTCCTGAAGCCGATATAATCATTCCTCCCAAAGATAATCTGCTTGCTGTCGACGCTCGCAATCCTAAAAGGATGAGAAATTTAGTGGCGTATCTGCATTAGGTCCCCAATTACACAGTAGAGACTTTGAAAACAACAACAGGAAATGATGCTAGCGGCATGATTTACACAGCTTGGTATGCCCGACAGCTACCGAGTCGCTTAATGATGTCAAAAGACAAAGTGGGTTGAGTACTGCAACAAAGCCACGAGAAGTCGAGAAACAACGTTTACTTCAAAACTAAACGAGACTTCAAGGCGGCGATAGACCAATTTTTTCTGTGACTCTTCCAGAGATCGCAGGCTCTTTGGCATCTCAGATTAATGATAATTTTTAGGTACTCAAACCTGCACCTTCAAGTTGATTCAATATATATGTGCTATGGGTGGGCTTTATTCTGTCATAAAAATCCAATTTTAATGCGAGTTATCTATATATTTCTGCTGCTTGCTTTGACATCATAATTATCTCTTTCAGTTTGGCTTTAGCGACCTCTTGCGCCATGTAATGCCTAACTAAAAGCAGTTAGGTGTTGAAAAACCCATCCTTCGATAATTAGTCTCAAGAACATCCGAGATCATAAAAGCAGTAACCTTCTTTATTTCACCTCCGCCTTTCTTTAAATCTCGAATTATCTCCCTACCATTTTCAACACTCGCTCTTTTAACCGCTCCCGGTCTATTAAGCCTAGTGTTAACAATGTTATCGGGGTCTGACATCACTTGAGATATGCTTCTTTTTTCTAATGCAGTCCAATCCTTAACCTCACTAATCACTACATTTTCACCTTTATATGAAGTTGAAAAGTATAATTTATTAGAATCTATTACATCTGAGCCCAAGGTATCAGAGGCACTTTCTAAAAAATCGTCATTGAACTGCAAAGCCTCTGTTACGCTACTTTTAGTACTTTCATTTGGAAATGGTATTTTACCTTCCTCAATATCAGCCAAAATATTTTTGTTCTTTTCAAGCATACTTTTTACATTCTCATATAGCTTTTTCCTAGCTTCTGAATGTTCCAAGGGTTTATCTAAAACTAACTTTTCAGTAGAGAAACCGACTTTTGAAAGCCTTGCCTCCCCATTTTGAATTATTATTTTCGGCCTGATCGAGTCTAATTCACTTGGATTTATTTTAGTTACATCAATTTCAAGACTCCCAGACATCGAGCTAAATGAAATTGCAGAGAGTAGCAATATCAAAAATGTATTTATAAGATATTTAATTTTATATTTTCTTCCCATCATGATTCACCTCTTCAAGGAGTAATTGGTCTATGGTAATCCGGGGAAAGGAGAAGCCAACCCATTGTAATTCCCCTCAATAACATCAGAAACTACAAAAGCGGATATTCACCTAACGTTCGGATTATTTGACTTAAAATCTCTCACCACACTTCTATCTGTTTAGCACTGCACCTTTAAGAACCACATTAGTATTTACAATGTTGTCTGGATAACATGACGCAAGAGAAATACGCTTGCTCTTAACCTTAGGTCGCTCGAACGTTAGACATCAAAATGGATTATCCTTTGATTTAATTAAACTAGTGCCTCTTCCTATAGTCTTGATTTTTAGTTAATCAACTCAAAAAAATCATTTTTAAAACTTTATCTAAGATACTTTTTCCCTGCTCCCATCACAATATTCGACCTAATTGGCGTGATGCAGGCGCATGGGTGGTCCTGTTTGAGAAACAGGAACCCATAAATTGATAGTGTCATCAAGGTACCTAATTATTTTATTATTATCTTCATCTAAAAAAGGAGTTGAGTTAAACGCTAGCCAATCAAAGTTTCCGCTTGAATATTTATGTACTTCTTGAGAAGAGTAATTTACGAGTTTACTGTTTTTATTTAGCGCAACCAGGTCGTCACGTAAATCGCTCAAGATTACAGCAGCGGCTTCATTTTCCCAATCACTTAACTTTTGTAGCTTCTTCACGTAATTATCGATTAATGCGCCCACAACGTTAAAGTAACTATTTTGAATAGAGCTAGTCATTTGAGCATAATCAATGAATCGTAATGATGTCTCATAGTTATCACCACCTTGTAGACTCATTAATGAAACAGCATCATTTAATGCAACATCTACCTTTTTCTTTAGGCTTCCATCAGCCACATGTTTATCGATTTTCTCAATAAGCGAATTTAATTTTTCTTGACTGATTGGCTTTAATGAAATTTCTGATTTATCTACTAATTTAGTATTAACCAGGTCTTTAGCTGCATGATAAGAACTCATAATTTTGTTTTTAAGGGTGGAATGTTCCTCTCCAATTTTCGAATATGCATCATTAATTAATTTTGTAAACTTGGTCTCATCAGTCACATCGACGCCTTGGCTAATTAGTGACTTTGTTATGGCAAAAATAAATGGAGCAACATCAATTTTGGATTTAATATCATTCATGACAGAGCCTTGAATTATTGAGCTTTCAATTGGCATAAATATCGATATAAAAATAAGAAAACCTTCTTCAATCTTTACCTCTGAATAATCAAGGTTTTTCAAAATATGATGCCCAAAATATAACCAAGAATAGTATTTTTTTAGAACATCATTATATGGGGCTATCATTGATTCCTGAAGACTATGGATAAATTTTGTATCTGTAAGCATATCTTTGAATTCAACAACAAGATGATCGCTATTGTCATATATTACATCTACTGTCCTCTCTAAAACTGGGAAAAATACATCATTCAACCAACGCATATTTGGTATTGCAACATTTTTTATCGATTTTGAAAATCGGATGCTGTTTGTGCCTTCATATGATGGATGGAAATTTGCATTATTTAATGGGACATGTCCGAAACTGCTTATGTATTTCTTCCCTGTCAATGAGGTTGAATACCAGTATTTTAAATTTTCCTTTAATCCGATTAGGTGGCTAATAGTTACTGGTAATTCACTTGAAACGAATTGCGTGGTTATTGGGGTGGATACTGTGTTATCTTTGAAATATTTATCTACTCTATTAGAGTAATTATCATTAATCAATCTATATGCTAATTTGTGGAAACTGTTTTTATATAATTCAACTGTTAATTCTCCAAAATGTTTATATTCATAATTATAAATCTCATCATTATCACCTCGGATTATTTTTTTAAGCTTTAGTAGTGATGCGTCTGTTTTATCAATTGCTTTTGAGTAGACACCCATCAAAGTGCGATCGGACTCTTCCATCTTGTTGATGACCCCAGCCATTTTTATATCACCATAAATTGCAATCCCTTCAGCGATGAGAACACCTATAACTGGGTTTATAGCTTCCGCAATTGACTCGGAGAAAATTGAGCCGATAACTTCCCCTGCAATTTCCGGGGCTATGTAGGAGCCCAAAAGAACGGCACCACCAGTGATTTCATCAGCATTTTTATTTTCTATGCCGTCAAGCAATTCTAATCCACCACTTACAACGCCAATAGCTCCACCAATTTTCTCTGCCAACTCCATTGCTCCGGTTTCAAATTCTGGTATAACCTCACCAATTTCTTCATTAGTAATCTTTTGGCCAATGGGAGTTTCTTTTTCTGATATCGGTGAGATGTCCTCTTGAAAATCATCAACCTCTTTTTCAAGAGTTGTAGTTTTACATGCTTCCCCCTCATCCAAAATAAAATAGAAAGAGTTAGCACTATTGGCAAATAATACCGCTCCGATTGATAGTCCAATAGTGCTTATTTTAAACTTCATTGTCCATTCCCCCGCCTAAAATATGATTTTTTGAAAATTTTGATGGAATTAAAAAATTGGTAAAACTGACAATAGACTATTTCAATCAATCAATAAGAACATTTAAATAATTTATGTTTTATTTATATTGAAAAATTATCATCTTTACTAATTCAAGGAAAAAGCATGAGCCACACCAAGAGTTTTTGACTCTGAGTTAAGTGAGAAAGAGCTTGCGGTTGAAAATGCAGCTAGAACAATATTAGTCAAAAACAAGATTATATGTAGTAAAGCGGAAAGGGCTTTCAATAAAGGAAATACAAAGGTGTTTGAAACATTATATAGTTCGTTAACTTTACCCAATTACATTCAAAGACCTTTCAGTTATGACGTAAGTGTTGATATAGGGGCGTCAACGCCAGTTTTTCCACTTAATGAAAATAGAACGTCCAATACGAGCCGATAATGACGAGAGAAGATCTGCGCCAAGCACTCTTCGAATACATCGAGGTTAATTATTACCGAACAAGAAGGCACAGTGCACTTGAATATCTAAGTCCAGTAATTTCTTGTCACTTAGCAAACCAGTCAGTCTGACAAGTGTAGAGCACCCTTATCAAATAGGAAAACACATATTCATATGAAGGTAAGACAACTTTTCCCTCACCAAATTTTTGTGAAAGAAAAGACTCTACAAACAGTTACGCTTCCCCAATTTATAGACTCGTCGAAAAAAGATAGATAAGGTAAAGGCTCATTAAAACAAAGAAAAATCCTGCAATTTTATTGCCCCACTGTTCAATGTATCTTGACACTATATGTGCCCGCATCCAGTAACCAATGACAGCATACATCGAAAGCACTAGTGCCGTCGAAATACCGACAATCCCCAAACAGATCATATAATCACTGATATTACTATTCGTAAGGTCAACAAAACTAGGTAAGATAGAAGCATAAAAAAGGATAGTTTTTGGGTTCCCCATAGCTATAGATAGCCCGGCAAAAAATTCCTTTGTTGAGAAATCAGACGTTGAGATATCGGTTTCACTTAAATGAGGAGAAGCCGCAATAATTAGACTATAGCCTATCCACCCTAAGTATATGGCACTAACAAATTGTACGAAGTGATAGATTCCTTGGACGCCGTTCTGAGCAAGTGCCGTATTGATGCTAAAATATGCAATGCTAAAAAATAACATAGCACCTATGACAATTCCTAAGGTCGTTATTAAACCCGACTTAAGCCCGACCCCCATACTTTGAATCATCACTAGCAACACACTTGGACCAGGTACTATTGATAGTAGCGTAATTGAAGCTGTAAATAATAAGATTGTGGTAATGTCCATGCCATTGCCTTTTAATGGTCTGTGCCTACGTAAACCCACATAGGTTTAATATCTGCAACATGAAAGCCAAACTTCTCGTAGAATCTAAATGCTTGATTATCACCAAGTAAAACTTTTTGATGGAAGTGTTGGTATTTTTTCATGGTCTTGCTCATCAATTCACTGGCAATACCTTTCGATTGATACTCTGGAAGTACTAACAAATGGCTCACGTACACAACTAAATAGCCATCGGAAATAGTTTTTACTAGACCGACCAAGCGTCCTTCTGAGTAGGCGCAGTACAGTGTGTGAGCCCCATTAAGGGCGAGCATAAGTTCATCAAGTTTATGTGCCGAACTCCAACCTACAGATTGATAAAGTTCAAAGACATCCTGACGTTCAGGAAGAGTATTACAGGTGTATTCAATTATCATTATCAGATTTCCTTTAAGTTTCGATGTAAATAATCATTATCAATAAGTGGCCAATAATGCGCTGATTTTCTCGGTTCTAAGTGCTCACTAGATTTATCGAACAGGTGCCACTGTTCGTTTTCGTTGGCACTCATCAACGCATCAAGAATCAAAATATCGTGTTTCTCCAAGGTTGAAACCGATGATTTTGTGATTATCTGATCAATAATATTTTGGGGTTCTTTGTATTGTATAGAAACCTGACTTGGAAGAAGGCTCTCAAGCAGATACCTAAAATCGACTTTTTTACTAGGATAAAGAGCCAATATTTGGGGGGGATAAGAAATCTCTAATTTAGAATTAAAGATTGAGACTATCGCCGAGCAAGCTACATCGATTGGCGTATAAGATACATTACCATGGTTGATAACAAGTTGGTTTAGCGACTTAAAGACACGTAAAGAGGAAACTAATAAAGAATTGCTATTCGGCACTTTATATTTGTCTGATGGCATCAATTCCCCTACTCTCGAAATCGATACTTCTATATTAAACTTAGTGAGTTCTGTGACTCGCTTTTCTCCTTCAAACTTAGTCTGGGCGTACCCACTCACTTCAGCGCTCGAATTATTGTTTATCAATTTTTCAACAGCCAGACTCGACACGTAGTGAAATTTACGTGCGTTTGCACGAAGAGCAAATTTGCATACTTCTGTTACACCTTCTGCGTTAGTTAAACGTAATGCTTCTGAGCTCTTGTTTAAGTTAACGACTGCCGCCGTATGAAGAATATGAGAAGTATGAAGAGCCAACTGATCATACCTTTCCGAAGATAATCCCATCTTATCTTGCGTGATATCACCAGCTACGACTGTTACACGCTTCCAATCAATTTGATTCTCAATTTTGTACTGTTTTGCACAATCAATTAACCTTAACTTTGCGTTTTCGTCAGAACTTGCTCTCACCAAACAAGTTGCTTTATGACTACTCTCTACGAGCAATTCACATAATAAATGAACCCCGAAATAACCACTTGCTCCAGAAATAAAAACGGATTCAGTAAATGATAGGTGACTAACTGGTCCTGAATACATTTCAATATTGGTCCTGAATTCTTTAGTCGAGCTACTGGTAACCGAAGATTCCAATTCACTAATCGTTAATATACTGGCTATGTCTTTAGATGAGATCCTTTTCCCTAGCTGTTTTTCAATATCTATGGCTATGCAGAGCAGATTGATTGAATCAATCCCTAGTTCCTCAAAACTCTTTTCTGGCGCGATGTCAGAAGAGACACAATAGTTGGACAGAATATTAACAAGTTCGGGGATAAGGCTGCACTCTGCTTCAGTGTCCTTGAAAAGCTTCAGAAGACTGGCTCTCTCGATCTTTCCGTTGTTGTTTCTTGGAAAATCATCTACTTTTACTATTCTTTGGGGTATGAACTCCGAAGGTAAACTTTCAGACAACGTTTGGCGTACATCTTTTTCATCTACGGCCGAACTCCCAGTTACCACCGCCAAAATTTGTTTAGAGTTAGCATTTTCATCTACGGCGACTTTAGCGCATGAAATGCTTGGAATAGCCTCGAGCGCCATTTCAATTTCTGTCAACTCAAGACGAACTCCATTCAATTGGACCTGGCTATCTTCTCTCCCATGGAAAAATAAGACCCCATTCTCAAGGCTTCCTATATCACCCGTTAGATAACAGGGTTCATAATCGCCTGAACTACGCCTAATACTTCTAAACTTGAGAGTTGTTAATTCTGGAAGACCAAGATAACCGAGCCCTAAACCAACACCTAACACAGCAATTTGTCCCAAGACACCTGGTTTATTTATTTCGTTGAGTTGGTCGTCCAGCACTACATAACTAGTGTTGGCTATAGGAAGACCCAGTGGAACACTATTCTCCTCGTTCCCGTTAAAGTGATGAAACACGAAGCCAATGGAAGCTTCTGTTGGTCCATATGTATTAGTGACTTGGATCCATGGACACAATAACCTAATAGTTTTTATCAACTTGAGAGATACCTCTTCTCCCCCAACAAGAATATTCCTAAAAGACTTAAAGTAGTCACTCCCTCTGGCCCTAGAAGCCATATACTGTAGATAAACCCCTAAAACAGAAGGGACAAAGTCTGCCATTACAATCTGCTCTTCCCTGATAGTATCCAATGTTGCTTGTATATCAAGAATCCCTTCTCGCATTGGAATAACTACTTTGCCACCAGTCGTTAACGGCCACAACAATTGCCAAAGTGATGAATCAAAAGTATGTTTGCTATTTTGTAAAACTGCATCACCCAGCTCAAGTTGAAAAGCTTTGGACATGACGTCAAACCGGTTGGCTAACCCTGCATGCTGATTTAGGCAGCACTTTGGCTCGCCAGTGGTTCCTGATGTAAAAAAACCATACGAGATAGCTCCAGGTTCAGGTAATTCAAACGTAATATTCTGGGTTGGCAAATTTACAGTATGGTCGTAATATATACTCGTCTGACAGGCATATTGCTTGGTAGTAGCTATAACTATCTCGGAATCAATAGTCTTTAACATTTTGGCCATTCTGGCCTTCGGGGTATCTACATCTAAGGGAACAAAAGCACCACCGGTCATCCAAACCGCCAACAATGAAATAACATAGTCAATTCCCCCTTGTGAAATAATAGGCACAATAGTTCTTGGGGAAAGACCAGCTTCTAGTAACTCACTTGACAATTCCTGAGCATGGCATATTAAATCAACGTAACGTATGCTTTTACTACCTTGTTTAATCGCTACAGCATCAGGGGAGAGTTGAGATTGATGTAGTATTTTTTTTAATACAATATTAGATGACATAACTTACTCGTGGCATATGGTGTTTAAATGAAAGGCTATTAATTGAGCTAACTCAAGTATTTGCTGCTCCGTGTGTTGACTACAGAAGAACAGTGGCTCTTCTATCGTTGGTGGAATTAAATAGCCCTGCTCACAGAGTTTTTGATGTAGCGAGGAAAAAATGGTTTGATCTTGCTTCTGGACGTCATCCAAAGAGGTGAGATTAGTCAACGACTCAACAAGTATTAAGCTAACCAATGGTCCTTTCTTTACAACATTGAAGTTGATACCGTACTCTTTAAATTTGTAACTCAACTCTCTTGTAAAAACGTCAGTAATCGCGTCAAGTCCTTCATAGACACTTCCATCTTCTAATGAGCGTAACGTACTAATCCCTGCGGTCATTGTCAGTGGATTCCCAGCGAAGGTCCCACCTTGGAATACACCACCTTCATTACTAACTTGCGCCATAACAGAATCTGAGCCGCCATATGCGCCAATTGCTAGACCACCACCTATTATTTTGCCAAATGTTGTAAGGTCTGGATAAATTCCCAACTCATTTGAAACCGGACCAAACCCAAATCGGTATCCAGAGACAACTTCATCAAAAATCAGCAGTGAATTTTGTTTAGAACATAATACTCTCAGTGTTTTTAAGAACTCTATTTGCGCTGGCACTAACCCCATATTAGTGGCAACGGGCTCAATGATCACTGCAGCGATTTCATCACTGTACTGGCTAAAAATCGATTTAATCTGCTCTATATCATTATATCGACAAGTAATTGTGGCGTTTTTGAAACTTGAATGTATGCCGTCCGTGCCGAAATTATCAGAAATTTCCTTCTTATTAGCACCACTTAATATAGTGTCACAATGACCGTGGTACCCACCGGAAAACTTCACCACTATTTGTTTCTGTGTAATCCCCCTAGCTATACGTAGGGCAGTCATTACAGCCTCAGTACCGCTGCAGGTGAAACGAACTTTGTCTATGTGCTTTGAAGAGTTAACTATTATCTTTGAAAGCTCAGCTTCACTCCTATGAGTTAAGCCAAGTACCAATCCCCTAGATGCCTGCTCTTTGATCGCGTCAACCACACAATCGGGTGAGTGACCCAGCAAACAGGGACCTAACCCCATTATAAAATCGACATAACGAGTACCCTCAGAATCCCAAATATATGAACCACTCGCTTTATCAGCTATGATTATTGGCGTGGTTACTTCAGAGAATTTTCGCCCTGGTGAATTTGCTCCACCCGAAATGTAAGTGGCGAGCTCCTTGATAATAGTGTGACGTGATCTGTTACTGTGCTTCATAATGTCGTCCCTAACTATAGATATCTAGAGTTGTCTCAATGGACAGCTCTCTTTCAAGATCACTCGTTGAAGCCCAATCCATATTAACGATCAATCGACGTGAATCTTTTGTCAGAGGGTGCACTCTGTGTAATGTCGTTCCGGATTTGAAAAAATAAAAACCGCCCTTGTTGAAATGATAAGACTCAATGGCATTATTAGTAATGACGTCATAAACCGCGGGATTTTTTTTATCCCACTTAGTATTATGAATACATTGCGTGAACCCACCACACGACGCGTCCGGAATATCAATTAACCAAACAAGACCGAAACTGAAATCGTCCCAATGCCACCCATGAGTATCACCTTTCCGCTCAAGTAATGAGATTGCAATTTGCTCATCTTCAATTGGGCATTGGTGAACGATTTCACCAGCTATATGTGAGAGAAAGCGTCGGAATGGTCTAGAATCATAAATGGCGGCAATTAAAGGCGAATTTTCACGGCAGATGGTATTTCCTACTGTGATCATGTTACGTTCGGTATCCGAAGTTTCTTTGACAACCAAACTTTTTCGCTTGCCATAATGTTCCACTAAGTTTGATGCTTCCTCACTCAATTCAAGCCACAAATTTTCTGGCAGTATATCGGCGATGCAAACCAGAGGCTTTTTTGAAAATTGGGATTGAAGCTTACAAATATCTGCTTGAGTTAAACTGTCTATAAAATTCTGAAAAGCAGCGTCAATCCTTGATTGTCCATATTGCATGATGAATGTATCCTCATAAATTAAAGTTTTCATGCTAGATTCGAGTTTATAAAAATCAAAGAATAACGCTTAAATTCCGTTTTTTAATGAGGGAAGATAACTATTTATCCAAATTTATCTGCAAATGAATAAACAATTTATTACGTCTGAAAAATATACCTTTGCAGTCATCTCTTAAGGCGCGACCCAGAACAACGATAACAATACAAATATAACTAGTTGGAGTTTCCACTCAAATATCCTTTGAAACTATAATAATGACTAAAATAAATGTGACGACTGTAGTCATCTTGATAAAATGCTTAAAACCCATCAATTAAACAATTAATTTATGATTTAATTTATTCCCCTCGGTTTTTTGCGCAACTCAATGGAAATAAGTCAGCAACCTATGATCTGAGCAACTACATTCACTCTCCTTCTTAGCCTCATGGATTGATGAAGAGACGATAAGCAGGTGGGCGCAAAGCAAACCGAATAAGCGCGGGAGACCACGTCGGTTTAGTGATTTAGCTCTCACGACAGCGCTCATGGTGAAACGCGGCCACTGAGAGCGCTACAAGGATTTATCGACTCGATATTTAGACTTGCCCATGTTCCATTAAGTTGTCCGCATTACACTTGCATCAGTCGTAGAACAAAGCAAGTTGAGGTCTCATTTAAGACTAAAACGAGAGGAGCAATACAGTACCTAGCCATTGATGCTACTGGCCTTAAGGTTTATGGCGAAGTTCTTCCGAACTTACTGAAACAAACACGTCAAAGCACCCTTGAGGTATCTGGTGATGGCGCTTACGACACGAGATCGTGTCACGCTGCTATTAAGATTAAGCGAGCCGTTGCGCTTATTCCCCCCAAGAGAAGGGGCAGCCTTCTGGGAGCGTGGCCATCCTAGAAATCTCGCAATGGGCAGCTAGAAGTTATACGGCTCAAATAAATATTGGAAAGAGCGGTATGGTTACCACAAAGCCTATCAACAACTCAAAATCAAAAAACGGATAATTATTAATTATTAATTACCCTTCAACCTCTTGCGATAGCTGACAAGAAGAAGCATAAATACGTCAGGTTAATAATCGCCCCAATAATGATGAAAGTCGTTTCACTTAACATCTCAGCGCATTCAAGCCGACCGCATTGTAATAATTGAAGGAACTAAAAAGATGTCACTACGTTACGTCATATTGACGTATTTAAATGAAAACCCCCACTCAGGTTACAGTGTCACCAAAGAAATCAACAAATCCCATTATTGGAGCGCCGTCCTACAGCATACTTATCGAGAGATTAAGGTATTGCACAAAGAAAGATGGATAGAAGCGCATGCGAACTGTGCTTCAAAAGGCAACGCTTTCACTATCACCGAACTTGGTAAACAAGCGCTAATTAACTGGCTATCGACACCGGTGGCCACCTGTCAGCATAGAGATTCGTTTTGTATAAAATTGATGAATCATTCTCTCGCACCAACAGAATTAAGCCGTGAGATAGACCTCAGCATCAAAACCACCCTCACGGTATGTCAATATTACGAACGAACCTTGAAACAACCGCAATTAAACGCTCGTCAAACCCTTATCCTCAAAAAGCGACTCGCAGAAGTTCAATTGAATTTGGATTGGTTCCAAGACATCCAGAAGACCTTGTTTTGAAAACGTCCACTCAAAGCAAAGTCGTTAAAAAAGAAATTGACCACATCGCCAAATACATTACACCTCAAGTTCATTCTGGCCCCGTCAAGCACGCACCCAGAATGAACTTGAAGAGAACGACATCAGCCAAAATATTAAAATAGTGGGATTGATTCATAATAAGGAGAACACCTCATGGACAAAAGAACCGTACCAGCCCATCAGCGCATGGAAATACCGCTTAAACCCAACCACGCCTTACCATATCCAAGTAAAACCGTGCCAGAAAAATTAAAGCAGCAGACCAAAGTTCGTCGCCGCATTGAAGACATCCTTGAAGCCCAAGAATTTGATGCGCTTTGGAAGGATGGGTGAAATAGAAGACAATAAAGCACGGCCGCTTTGTCGCGTAATTCAGTTGAGAGACCATTTTTCACCGTTTGATATGCTTTTTAATCAATACGACAGGTTTCAGGCATCCCAAGCTTCTACAGCGCTTTGAGCATGTCTAAGTTTATGAAAGTAAACGTTTGTGATAACCAGACCGCTGTTTCCAATACTTATTGGAACCGGACACCTCCGGGCAACCAGCCGCGAGATTTCGGGAGGGGGATGAGCTCAAACGCGAGTTTAATCTGAATTGCATAGTAACAAGACCTCGTGTCATAGCGCCATCGCCAGATACCTCTATGAGACTTCGGCGTGTTTATTTGAGTAAGTTCGGGAGCACTTCTCCACCGGTAACATTAGATAAACTTAACTCAGCAGCAAGGATTTCCGGCGTCTTGGTATCGACCGCTAAGTGTAACTTTCGCCATACTCTAAGCTTCCCATCTGAACAAGGTTTTTACTTCCTACTTACCTTCACCATAAACCTTGATGCCTCTCTACTCAATGGCTAGGCACAGCATTGCGCCTCTTGCTTTTGTTTTAGATGAGATATCTACCTCTTTTGCATGGCGAATGATACTTTTGTTATGTGGGCAGCTCAACGGAACATGAAGCTAGCCTAAATATTGAATCGATAGACCCTTGCAGCGATCTCAATGGCATAGAGAAGACTCGTTTCACCATTAACGCAGTGGTAGTAATAACTAAATCACTGAATCGACGTGACCTACCACGCTGGTTCTGTTTGCTTTACGTCCCCCCACTTATCGCCTCGGGACCTATCAGAGCTAATAGGAACTAATACAGGTAAAGGAGACCTCTTTTTATTTGTACTGCAATTTATCTAACTCATAATTGTCCGTGCGACCTGAAGTCGTATGAAGCGTTGTTCACCACGCAGAGTGAACCATCTGTATCACCAGATGACCCTAAGAGCCTGAATAAAGCAGCGGCTCTGACAACGTAACGAAGCTTGGTCGTTAGGCTGTGCGGGAGCAAAATCGTGAGAGGATGTTCCTCCTGATAACCTCAAAATCGGGTGAGTGCTAGGGAGTCAATATGATGAATGTAATGTGAATCCATTTAAGGCGCGTTATGTGATGAAACAGCGGAAGTGGTTAATACGCTGTAGCCAAAAGGCAACGAGAGTCGGAAAGAGATTGGACAATGCTCTTTCGTGGTCATTGTACTCTCCGCACCATTGTGGGCATCTAAGTTGACATTTTTACGCGACATACGGAACAGGGTAAGCCTGTATACCTCCCTATGGGAAAGCTACCTGTGAAGGTGGCCGATAGGTATGCAGGTAAAGGAGGTTAGAGAAAGCAAATGCCGCTTTGTAATGAAGTGGATACAGATTTTTATCTGGCGCGAAAGCGAGCTGACTTCTAACTGGTCTCCCGTTGCGAAAGAGTTTGAAGAACTTTATTGAAGAAGAAAAGCAAATGATGATTTCGAATGAAATTAGTGCATCTTCTTACAACGAACCGTGGTCTCTCAATTACTGAGTGCTCATTGGCGAGGTATTAAAGCTTCAAGTGCGTATCGCAAAGGTAATTAACACGAAGAGCTAATGTTGCGATCAACTTTTGGTCTCGCTCTAGTCCTATAACGATTTAATTACTGGGTGCTTCACTGTGCCTTTGTGGAGGCTTGAGCCGTATGCAGTGAAAGTTGCACACGGTTCTGAGGAGGGTGGCACCTGGTAACAGGTGCCGTCTATCCGACATTTCCTTTCGGCTTGAAGAGATTTGGCGGATCAAAACCAAACTAGAGATTGATAGTAGTTGGATGTAGCTTGCGTTACTTAACTGAGCCATTCTTGATAACAAACTAAGATCGAGTGATTTTCTCTACTTCCGGGGTTGCGAGGTCTCTTCGCAAAATAGGATATTTAGCCGTGTTAAGCAGATTCAGAGAAAAACAGACCTTGAAGTTCAATTTGAGAAAAAGACAAGAACTCAACAGAGTCTCATGAAATGGATTTTGATGACTTCCAACAGCCAGCAATTTTCTTTTCCAAGCCAAATGCGAAAGCAACAACCGATTAAGTATATACAGGCTTAAATTAAAAGTTGGAATGTTCGATTTTCTTCTTTGATTTGTAGGCTTTCATTGAAATTTTTAAGACAAGTTGTTCTTGTTTCGTTGAAATGAGCTGCTTAGTTAAAGCTTTGTGGTGTAGGTCCGTGATAAAGTTTTTTTCCCAAGGCGTAAGGCGGTCAAACCTTAATAAAATAGTGTCATTTAGTACATTGAACAACTCGTATTGGCTTTTATCCATTCGACTGCTGAGCATTCAATTAGAGCACTTAGCTAGAGAAATGACGTTAAGGCTTTCTACGTTATCATTTTTGCCTAAGGTAATGATTCGATAAGAGACCCCCCTCTCTAATAGTGGTCTTATTTCGATGTTGTCACAAAAACTAACGGCGACTTTTTCTACTAAGCTGTCCATATTCAAAGTTTTCTTTTTTACGAAAATAAGAGTGACACTATTGCCCTCTGACTGAGCATTTACGAGTGTGATTGAGCCTAACTCTTGTGGCAGTTGGCTTGAGATAACCGTCGCTCTATAATCGGCAAGCCCATTAGATTTTATTGGGCTTATCTGACAACCGTTAAGCATGACACTGACGAAGAAAATTACTGTTGTTCGTAGCATTATGCGCTTCTTCTCCCTTTAGGTGCCTTAAAATATTTATGGATATAACGTGAAGACATAGAAGATAAGAGCGCACTGTAATCTAAACTGAATGTGACTTTTTCCCCTACAAGTAGTGGTTTCTGTGAGGATTCAAGGACAAAGTGATCGCTAGTTGAAGACATGATCTTAATCCCATTCGGAGCCTTAAGCCCGCTGACACAAACATCTTGGCGGCCTAATGCCAGAATAGCTTGTGATACCTCCCCTCTATCTTGAAGGTTTTCTTTTTCACCAAAAGCATTTAACCCCCGACTTCCCCAAGGCAAAGTCGGTTTAATCTTGGATTCAATCACTTCAGCGGTCAAAGAAATCGCATCCGTATGTAAGCCTTCGATATTTTCGTGCTCTAAAGGCTCACAGCCTAAAAAAATTGCTTCTCCTATACGAAGGTTATTGACTCGAGTTAAGCCTGTTCTCTGAAGAGCCCAGTTAACTGAAGCAGAATTACCCCCTGAAATAATTTCTAGATTGATCCCAAATGTAGCTTCAATTCCATCGGCAAGATCAGAAAGAATATTCATATTTTTATCATCTGGAGCGACACCATACCGACAAGCTAAATTCGTACCAATTCCTTTTATCGTGATGTTTGGTAAAGAAATAATCTCTCGGATAAAATCAATCACGCGATTCGGCATCACACCTTCTCTGAGATCGCCAAGCTCAACCATAATAATGATACCGTGACGGCAATTTTGTTGTTCCGCTGCATGTGAAAGCCTCTGAATTACTTCAACTTCAGAATTTAAACTCATATCACTGTATTTTATTACACTCGCCACTTGACTGAGCATGGGCGTACGTATCAGCATTTTAGGGATAGCAATGCCTGATTCAGTCATCTTTTGAAGGTTTTCCATTCTTGAATCGGCTAACATTGTTGCGCCAGCATCAATAAGAACTTGTGCGATGATAGGGTGGCCGAGGAAGACTTTTGTTACAGGTGTAACGGATATATTTTTTAGTGAGAGCTGAGTGAGCAGGTACTGAGCGTTATGGTGAATCTTCCCACAATCAATGTCTAATCTAGGGCAGTTCACCCTTTTGCGGCCAGTTTTCTTGCTATCATAGGGAAGGCTGACGTTACGATGTGCAGTAGATGTTCGACAGGCTGTGATAATGCATCAGTAACCGGTATACCAAATTCGGTAGTGTAGCTGTCTATCGCACGACAGGTTTCATCTAAAGACATATCTTCATGATTCAGTGTTAGTCCAATAACATCGGTATTAGAAAACGTTTCGATAAGATTTATTTCTGAAGCAATCGAAGGCATTGGGCAATCAGGAAAATCACTACGATATAAACGTTTAGGAGCATGTTGCAATATCACACCCGCTGGACAACTGCCACGTAAGATAAATGCGCTGGTTGAAAACGCAGGATGACTCAAGGCTCCTTGCCCTTCAATAATAATCAGGTCCGGATTTTCTTTTTCATAGGCCTGTACAATGACAGATTCCAACTCACCGGCACAAAATTGTGAAGGGACAGCATCGAGTGCAACGCAGTATTGTGCGCCTTGCATAATACCTGTTTGACCAGTGGCAATCAGAACGACGTTAAGGCCTTTTCTAGTCAGTTCATTCGCCAATATTGTTGCTGTTGTTCGTTTTCCTAGCGCGCAATCCGTCCCCATTACAGCAATTCTCGGACATTTAACGTTGTGTATTTTGCCGCTAAACGTTTTCAGATCGCCTTTACTTTTGGGTTTGCGAGTATCGAATATTCGAACGTTATTCTTTAAGCTAGCTTCTAAAAATAGAGGATCATCAGTTAGGAATTCATGCAAGCCATTTACGATGTTCATTCCTAGTGACATGGCATTTAAAATGATGCTTTTATCTAAGTCAGATAAAAAACCACTTGATGGCGCAATGCCAAAAATGAAGTAATCGGGAATGCTTTCCGCGTGAATGATAGCTTCTTCAGCATTGGCAAGGATCGGTATTCCATTGGCTTTGTTATCAAGTACTTCTCCAGCATCTAAGCCGGCAGATACACTATCAATAACCGATAGAATACGATAGCTTAATGAATGCCTCACTAGCCCATTAGCGGTTTTACCATCAATTTCACCGAAATTACCTTCGCAATATATAATTGCCGAAGGGATGACAGGTTTCACTTTCTGAGCAAGTGGTAGGCAAGGAGCAATATGAGTTACATTGTAGTTGGTTTTGAAATTTTCAATTCTAGTGAATTTGAAGATGTTTCTTAACTTTTGGGTTGAAATGGACATAATTAAAGCCTGCGGTGAGGCTTAGGAGGGCAACTAAGGAGTGCCGAGATGCGAGTTCGGAAAAGAAAAGAAGTCCCTACTAAGCGGTAGGGATAAAAACCAAGGTAACACACTTACCAGACTATTGTTGGTTAATATTAAGACACTTCTGCGTCTATCACTTTGAAAATTAGCCCTTACTAGAGTGAGTTATCGCCCGAGAATCGACTCAATTAACATCCTAATATCAACACAGATACCTAAACCGTTCAACTTCCTCATCAGTACGTGTTGGCATTGCTTTGATAAGTCTTCCTCTGCGCTTGGGAGCTCGTCTGTTTAGGTTTGGATGCTCTCACTTTTCGATTTTTAGGTTTACTCATAAACTGACCTGATAATATTCCACGAATGACTTCCCCTATCGCCTCAGAAGATAGCGATACTTGCGCATCATTCACATGGGCAAACGAAGCGTTGACGGAATACGCTTATGACCTAACAACTGCGGTGCCATTCATCATTTTTGACAAAAGACCATCTCAGCCCCGTCACCTCTTAAATTAGACAACCCATTAAAAGGAGCAATTTTAGCACCTTAAAACGATTTTAAGCTGCTTTGGCTCTTCCATACTTAAGATGTGTGATTAAGCTATTTTTTACGGTTTTGCTTAATGCCATCACAAGGATTCTCCATACAAGACGCTGCTGAACAGCATACTTAAAAATAGAACGAAGCACATCAAGGTTACGGTTGGCAGCGCCAGCCTAAGTCAACTAAATTCATCAAATCAACGTTGTACATGGTATGAATCAAGGCTACTGACGGGATAGCACACAAACTCTGGCAATAAATGTCTTTTCAAGGCACTCCTTGCTGTCCCTATCGAATCAAATTTCCATGTCGTGCACACCATAAACCATACATGACTCCTTAACCAATTCATCAAATTTATTGCAGGATTATTAGACAAAAAATCCCTTTATACAGAAACCAGTTCCAACGTGTTCCAATCTTAGCCGAGTGGTTAACTCGCGCAGCTCAAGAATCTACCTTACCGCCTTTTGACCACTTTTTTCTTAATTCAAAAAGAGTGGCAAGAGTTGAAAATGGCGAGTTGGCTACATAACTGTGGAAAAATCACGACACCCGAAGGTGTGGTCAAAAAAGCAACAAAACTGGAAGCGATTTATAACCGGATCCACGAAGTAAGAATACGCTTCAAGCTTCTTAAACGTGAGGAAGAAATTACGAAATTGAAGTCTTTGGTGCAAGCGTATCCAGTTGGATGGTGAAAGCAACTAATAGAAAATTGTGAACAGTTGAATCAATATTTTTAATTTTTAGCTCAGCTTAATTTGGGAGCAGAGTTTATCACACCAACTGAACCTAATATCGTCTCACGAATGTGGACTCTAACCTTAAGTAAACAACTCGGTACATCTTCAGAAGAAATGAAGCAGTACACGAAAAAAGATAAATACCCAGCCGAAGCAATATCAGGCGAATAAAGGATAAATGCACAACTTAGGTATTCAGAGCGGCACGTTAACAGAGAAAGAACGGTTTATCATCAACGATCACATTGTTCAAACCATCCATATTTTGGAGTAGCTACCGTTCCCACGACATATTCGAAACTTGGCAAAAATTGCGGGAGGCCACCATGAGAAAATTAATGGTAAGTGTAACCTATGGGCTTAACGGGCTCAGAGATGCCTCTTACCACAAAAGTCATGGCCATTGCCGATCTCTTTGAAGCGTTGACCCTGCTCTGTTCGCTTTTTTTTTAAGTTCGAGGGTTTGTAAACGTCTTACTGATGACTATTTACAGCCTGAGCAAATTGATGAAGTAAACATTAACGATTATTTAACGTGATATCGACGTTAAGAGCCTGTTCCTAGTCGTCATAAAGAGAAGAGGCCGATACGCGAACGTTGTTTCTCTCGTCCTTTCTACTTTCTTCGCAAACGTAATCTTCTCGCATCGGCTCAAAACTTGTTACGCCGTCACAATATATAATCCTGACACCTTAACCTAGATTGCCTTCTTCTAGTCTTATGGAGTCGGTAGATTCGAAATCCTTAACGAGCACCTCATGTACCTAAACCGCCTTTACGGTGGAGTCAAAATCGGTCGAATTCACCTAGATATGTCTCGGCGGATCTTGTGGGACAAACTGTCATGCGGCCTCCTAAAAACTGCATCGAACATAAAAACAAAACCCAGTACACTTAAACGTCCCCTCAACCGTTTTCATGAAACGTAAAGCTGGAAAAAACAAGCCCTATTTTCGTGCCAACCCCCTCATTACAGCGCTGCAAGATGTGTTTTCTTTCCATCTTGGTGGTGTAAATGATCCGGCCTACATAGCTATTGAGCTCCAAATAGCACAAATCATGAAAAACCAAACCGGCTTTCTTTTGCGCGAGCTGAGCGGTAATTTGCAATGCATCGATGGTATTACGCGCCATTCAATCGACTTTGGTAACGTGAATAATGTCCCCTTCCCTCGCAAAGCCCAACAACTGGTTTAGCTGTTAAATTTGAACGTCGGACGTTTAGTCTTGGGTACTGACACGGACATAGACAATTTTCATGAAATAAGCCTAGAGTAAAACCAAATTTGGCGCCTAGTACTGTTGCCATTATCCGACACAGCATTGAACCATCCAGTTGCAAATTCTGATTAGCAATATAGACGATGATTTTATTTTCCATGCTCACTTAGAGTGCTTTGAGCACTTGTGAGGTAAGACGTGCAATACGGCTGACTTCTACAAACACCAAATTACCTATCCCAACCTTTTTGGTAGAGTCATAGAGCCCGTGCTTTTAGTTTGCTACATATTGGTTGTCTGAAGAGACTCCTAAATATGCGTAGTTCACCATGTTTTCACCTTAAATAAGATTATCTAAGGTAGACAAAAAAGTGAACGGATATAAGAAAGTGCGAACAGAGTCAGACAAAAAGACAGCACCGAAATTCGGTGCTTTTTGAAAATGTGAGAGCTAGCTTACAAAACGTCTCTGAGGTTTTTACGCTCTTCAATTTCTTCTTGTTCCGGGATAGTTCCAGGCAGCGTAATTTTTTTTGGATTTTGCTTAATACTTTGCACCGATCGAACAGACTTAGACGTCTTGGATTTCAAACTGAATACCTGTGGATTAATCGTAAGGTTTTGTCTTACTTCAACCGCAAACCCTTGATTTTCATTTTCAGGTAAATAATTACTCTTAAGGTACTTAATCGACAGGAAATCCTTGTTTCTCTTTAACGTAAATAAGCACTTTGTTAATCGCATTATCGACGTTAAACCAGCCCCAGATGCCATGGTAATTTCTTGATTACCACGAATTTCCTCTTTATTCACATGATGAACAAGCAATAAACTAGCGCCTGATTCACTGGCAAGGCTTTGGAAGACATTTTTGATTAAGCGATCGTGTTTGACTTCCTCACAACGGCCTATTGACTCAGTCACGGTGTCTACTATCACTAAATCGAATTCAGAGAAAATTTGTTTGAGTTGTTCTAAATACTGCTTATGTTCTACTTTTTCTTGTGCAGAGCTGTCGGGCGGGATCACTATCGGTTCAATGTCCGTTAAAAAATGTAGATTTTTTTTTAGCTCTGACTTAATGGTGGCAGTGCAATTAACCAGCTTTTCTTTCATTCGAGATTGAATCACGCCAGCCCCGTCTTCTGAACTCAGTACCAAGGTTTTAGCCGGTTTGTCGGCCGCGCTCATCCCTAGTAAAGACATTGAAGAAGCGTGTTCCATCGCAATACAAAGTGCAAGGTGAGATTTACCGACATTCGGTGCGGCAATCAACATACCTACATGCCCTTTGAGTAAGCCTTTTATACTGAACTCTAGGCTTTGGCTCGCAGGTGAAGACATCAAGCTATCAAGAGATTGAGTAATCATGATTTACCCTCCCCAATATAAAAGATCTGTATACCATTACCAACATCGCGAAATTGAAGACTAAAATCTTTTTCAATTTGCACGGCATTGGCCAACAAATCTTTTCTTAGATCGCTCCGGAAGCTATGGCTGACTTTAGAAGCAATAGACTGAATGTAACTATCGAGCGCCCATTCAAACTTTTTGTTATGTAAAAATTCTGCTTTGTGCGTGGTAATGTATTTTAAGAATGAGCGAACTGACGGTTTACTATAGTTGGTCATTTTGTGTTGTTCTAATCGATAATAGTAACCATGGTCGCGTATCGCTTGTAGCAAGCGCATGTCTGGCACTAAGAATACATGGTTAGTTAGATTCTTACTGTTTTTACGGCCGGTTTTGAATTTACTTCGATCACAATAGAAACGGTAATCTTGCACAAATTCTAAGGGCTTTTTGCCTACAACGTTCTGTTCTTCATCGAGTTCATTAATCACCAAATGAGCCGTTGCCAATTGAGTAATACGACGCTCAATTTGATCGTAGTTCGGACGAGTTGTCGCCATTCCCATTCGGGTTGCTAGCTCATACATACTCATCGATAAAACGGTTGCATCCCGGTCAATAAAAGAGTCGAAACCATCTTGTTGAGTGTCAGAAATATCACCATCAGAAATGGTTTGATATACTTGGGACCAATTTAAACGAGATCCCGCTTCATAAGAAGCATCGTCGAGTTGAATAGTTTGAGCATAGGCCAGCATAGTCTCGAGGATATCGCGATGAGGTTGTAGGAGATAATCTACATGTAGATCAACCCTGAAGCTTTTCCCATAGCTATTAATATTAACACTCTCTAATGGGTGATTTGGATCTGTACCACCACTCTGAGCAATTTGAATCAATTTTGACTGCATCGTTGAAGTCAAACGAGAAGCAGGATGAAAAATAGTTGCTCGAGAGAAAAGAATCGATGAGATAAACCGATTTTTTCGGTCTTCTTCATTAATAACCGTCAGGCTAGAGTTGGATGATAACGTCATGATCATTACCTAAGAATGAGATAGTATCATTTTAACAGATAACCTTACTTACCTCATCAACTTCGGTAGATGTCTATATTATTTCGGTAAATATCTATAGCTCGTCACATAAATTATGTATAAATATCGGTAAATAACTACTTTTTTCGGTAAATGTTTAGTTACTTCGCAATGATCAAACTATGTATTTAATTCATAATTTATCTAATGCTTTGATCGTTTTATAACCAATTTAGGTTAATTATCATAAGTTAACTTAAATTAATGATCTTACCTTTTTTTTAGATCGGCTAATGTTAATACTAAAAAATCTTATTTCGGTAAATGTTTATATTTTTGATCGTTTAATATCAATATAAAATCGGTAGATGTTGATATT